>JAFDKD010000766.1 GCA_019307165.1 Deltaproteobacteria bacterium
TTGAGGTGGGTCAGGCTCACGCCGTGCCCCACGCAGCCGAGGCTGTAAACCACATTTTTGTCCCCAAGGTATCCCAGGGCCGGGGCCATATCCAGGGGGACAGAAACCGGGCCGCCCCATTGATGGGTAAAACGGATGTCTTTCAGAGCCGGAAAGAGTTGGCGCACATCTTCCTGCAACCCTTCGAATGTCGGCGGATTCAGGTCCCGCTCCATATCATCTCCTGATGTAATAGAGATATCCCGCCCGCCCATGAGCAGACGGTTGTCAGCAGTCAACCGGTAGTAGTGAACCAGGTTGCGGGCATCCTCAATCCCTTGACGGTTATGCCAACCGATCTCTTCAAACTGCGCCCCGCTTATCGGTTCCGTGAGTACGATGTGGGTCCAGACCGGGATCTGCTTGCGGCGCAGCTTGGGAAAAAAGTGAGACCAGGCATTGGTGGCCATCACCACCTTATCGGCGCGAACGCGGCCCCCGGGCGTCTGCAGCAATACCCTGCCCTGCTCTCTCGAAATTTCCCCCACCGGGCAGTTTTCATAGACTTCCACCCCCATTGGGACAAGGGTGTCCTTCCAACTCCAGGCGAGCTTGGCCGGGTTCAAAATGCCGCATCGCGGCTCCCACCAGGCCCCCAGGTACATGGGGCTTCTGACCTCCCCTTCCAAACTTTTTTTATCCAGCCATTCAATCCCTTCAAGTCCGAGCTTGTGGGCCAGCTCGATCTCCTCCTGAATTCTGGCCTTGTATTTCTCCGAGGTGGCCACCCGCAAAAAACCGGGATGCTCATAGTCGCAATCCAGTCCCAATTCGGCCACCAGGTCTCGCAGCAGATCCACCGCCTTTTCCATATAAAGGTGTGCAGCCTTGGCATTTTTCTTGCCGAACCGGATGGCCGTAATACCCAGGGTAAGACCGAACAGGGTCATATTGAACCCCCCGTTTCGGCCGCTGGCCCCGAATCCCACCACCTGGCTTTCCAGGATCGCGACGCGCAGGTTCGGTTCCGATTTTTTCAAATGATAGGCCGAAGAAAGCCCGGTGAACCCCCCGCCCACAACAGCCACGTCAACCTCGATGTCACCGGACAAAGGAGGGCCGGGCGCATAGTCCCTGGTGCTCAACCAGTAGCTTTTCTCCCTGAAGTCGTCTTTGTTCATCGGTTGCATCCTAAAGGTTTTTCCGATTCAACCTGACAGACGAAATCTACCACTTTTTTGTTTTTAAACTCAAGAAACTCCTGGAACGGAAGCTCCATCCTGCCATACAGGCCCGTCTAAAGACTCATTTGTGAACCACGGATTTGTCATCTGTCGGTGAACCGGGTACTATCCTATCAGTTTTATGGAAAAAAGGCAGTGATCCCGGTTATTTTTGGAGGCGGAACACCTCTCTTCGGCTCGGCGGTAAATGATATCAACTTGACTCACTTGCGTACGACCGCGTTTGATTTTGGATTCGTACAGACGACCTATTCGGTTAAAAAAAGTCCGTAAAAAGGCTATCCGATCGAAATACTTCAAATATTCAATACGTTTCCAGCAAGCTTGGCCCCTCTGTTTTCTATTTAAAAAAAGGAGATTTTCATGAACCTCGAAATCAAAGAAACTTTTTTAAAAAAATGGGAGCAACACTTTCCCGGAAGCGAACTGCCCATCGCATGTTACTACGCCGATGAAATGAAGGACGCCGATTTTCCAGACGCTCCCAAGCCGAATAAAAAAGGGTATACGTGCATTTTCAGCCAACTCGCTTCTGTGCGAAGAGGGAAAGCGCGTGCTTTCAATTCGGAAAATTTAGGGTGTTTCGGAGCAAAAATGAACCTGGGTTTCGACAAGAGCGATATCACCGATGAATTGACGGATTTTCTCATCAATGTCGAGCGCTACAAAAAGACCCGCGAGCACGTCAGGCGACTGTATGAAAACAATCCGTCGTTACAGGCTCAGGGAAAATACATGGTGTTCAAACGCTGGGACACGCTGGATGAAGGGGACGAGCCGCAGGTGGTGTTCTTTTTCGGCAATCCCGATACCGTCTCGGGTTTGCATGCCTTGGCCAATTTTGACACGATGACGCCACATGGCGTTATAGCCCCATTTGGCTCCGGTTGTGGTTCCCTACTTGTTTTCCCCTTTCGCGAACTGGGATCGAAAGAACCCAAAGCCGTGATATCGGGTTTGGATCCTTCGATGAGGCATTGCGTGAAAGCACATTTACTGGCCTTCTCCGCCCCTTGGCCCAAATTTCTGAGTATGATTGATAATATGGATGAAAGTTTTTTAATTGCGGATGCGTGGAAGAATTTAAAATCTCGCTTTAAGCCAAGACAATAGCTTTAAGAGTGGAGATGGGCACGTTGTTTCAATGTTGACAAGTGGAAGTGAAAGCGATAGTTGGATGTGATGCCACGTCAAGCCCGCATTAATGCAAACAACGTTCTACACGATATCAAGATCCGAGGACTCAAGAGGGGGCGGCCGGTTATTCTAAGTGAGCCACAGGCCTGTTCTTCGGGCGATTGAGACGAAGTTTAATCAACGTTGAAACAACGT
>JAFDKD010000767.1 GCA_019307165.1 Deltaproteobacteria bacterium
GCGGTCGGATCAAGCGCCTGGCGCCCCATCTGGGGAACGCCGCGTTCATGCTGACCTGGGGGGACGCCGTATCGGATGTGGACATTCTCAAGCTCCTGGAATTCCACCGGTCCCCCGGGAAGCTCGCCACCCTGACGGCGGTCAACCCGCCCGCCCGCTTCGGGCAGGTGGAACTGGACGGAGACCGGGTGGCGGCCTTTTCCGAAAAGCCGCAGTTGAGCGATCAATGGATCAACGGCGCCTATTTTGTCCTGGAGCCGGGGGTGATGGATTATATCGACGGGGACGACACCCAGTGGGAGCAGGAGCCCCTGGAACGCCTGGCAAGGGACGGTCAGCTCATGGCCTTTCGCCATCGCTCCTTCTGGCAGTGCATGGATACCCTGTACGACCGCCGGTATCTGGAAGACATCTGGCGGAGCGGCCGGGCGCCTTGGAAGATATGGGAGTAACGCCGTGCGCATCCTGGTGACCGGCCACAAGGGTTACATCGGCGCCGTCCTGGTGCCCATGCTCCTGGGATCGGGGCACGACGTCCGCGGCATGGACACGGACCTTTACCGGGACTGCGGATTCGGGGACCCGGGGACCGATATCCCGGCACAGGAAAAAGACATCCGGGACGCCGCCCTGTCCGACCTGGGAGGATTCGAGGGGGTGGTCCACCTGGCCGGTCTGTCCAACGATCCCCTGGGGGACCTGAGTCCCGAACTCACCCGCGATATCAACCATATGGCTTCGGTTCGGCTGGCGAAGTTGTGCAGGGAAGCGGGCGTGGAGCGGTTTGTTTTCTCGTCGTCGTGCAGCAACTACGGCGCCGCGGGCGATGCCATGGTGGATGAAAGGGCGCCCTTCAACCCGGTGACGCCTTACGGGCGTTCCAAGGTGCGGGTAGAACTGGAGGTGGCCGATCTGGCCGATGCCGCATTCTGCCCCACCTTTTTGAGGAGCGCCACGGCCTACGGCCTGTCACCCCGGCTCCGGTTCGACCTGGTCCTCAACAACCTGACGGCCTGGGCCTATACCACGGGGCTCGTCCGCCTGAAGAGCGACGGCACGCCATGGCGGCCGCTGGTCCACGTGGAGGACATCTGCCGGGCCTTTGTGGCGGTCCTGGCCGCGCCCAAGGACCGCATGCGGGGCGAGGCCTTTAATGTAGGCATTACGGAAGAAAACTACCGGATCAGGGAACTGGCCGAAATCGTCAGGGACACGGTCCCCGGCTCCCGCGTCGAATTCGCGCCGGGCGCGGGTCCGGACAAGCGCTGCTACCGTGTTGACTGCGGCAAGTTGAAGCGGGACCTGCCCGATTTCAAGCCCCAATGGGATGTGCGGAAAGGGGCGGTCCAGCTCTACGATGCCTATCGCCGGCACGGTCTGCGTCCGGCGGATTTCGAGGGCGTACGGTACAAGCGGATCGATCACATCCGACACCTCATGGAGGCGGGGCTGGTGGACAATAACCTGTACTGGAAAAACCGGGCCGGCCATGCCGGGTAAGGCCGAAACCGTATGCCGGTCCTGCGGTCGCCCTGATCCCGTGGTGGTCCTTTCGCTTGGAACCACACCCCTGGCCGACCGGCTCCTGACCGGGGCGCAGCTCGATGAACCGGAGCCGACCGCGCCCCTGGACCTGGCCCTGTGCCCCGAATGCAGCCTGGTTCAACTCACCACCACCGTACCGCCGGAATGCCTCTTCAACGAGGCCTATCCCTATTACTCATCCGTTTCAGAGACCCTGCTGAGGCATTCGGAAACGAACGCCGAGGCCCTGATCCGGTCCAGGGGACTGAACGAAAAAAGCCTGGTCCTGGAACCGGCCGGCAATGACGGGTACATGCTTAGGAATTTCGTCCGCCGTGGGATCCCGGTCCTGGGGATCGACCCGTCGGAAGGCCCCGCTTCAGCGGCCCGGGCCGCCGGGGTCCCCACCCTGACGGCATTTTTCACCCGGGAACTGGCCGGACGCCTCAGGGACGAGGGCCGCATGGCGGACGTGGTGATTGCCAACAACGTGCTCGCCCACGTGCCCGATCTCAACGGGTTTGTCCAAGGCATCCGGACGGTCCTCAAAAAATCGGGCATCGCGGTGATGGAGGTCCCCTATGTTACGGACCTGGTGGAGAAATGCGCGTTCGACACCATCTATCACCAGCACCTCTGCTACTTTTCCGTGGCCGCTCTGGCCCGCCTTTTCCCGAGACACGGCCTTTTCATCAACCGCATCGAGCGGCTGGACATCCACGGGGGGTCCCTGCGTCTTTTTATGGAAACGGTTGAGGCCCCGGATTCCACCGTGGACAACCTGCTGAAACGGGAAAAGGAACTGGGGGTCCCGGAGACGGCCTATTACCTGGATTTCGCCCGCCGCGTGGGAAATGTTCAAGAAGCACTGACCCATCTGCTTACAGAACTCAAAGGGCAGGGAAAGCGCATCGCGGCCTACGGGGCCGCGGCCAAGGCCACCACCCTCATGAGTTGCTGCGGGATCGACGGGACCCTCATCGACTACGTGGTGGACCTGAATCCGGCCAAGCACGGCAAATACATG
>JAFDKD010000121.1 GCA_019307165.1 Deltaproteobacteria bacterium
CCGATGCGACCTGCCCGCCGGCAAGTTCCCCCATCAATCCCACGGCCCGCTTGAGCGCCGTTGCCGCCCCCTCCATATCGATGCCCCTTTCAAACCGGTAGGAGGCCTCGGTGGACAGTCCGAGGGCCTTGGAACCGCGGCGTATGGTGATCGGGTCGAAAAAGGCGCTCTCTACCAGAACATCCCGGCTTCCGGAAAAAATTTCCGAATTAAGGCCGCCCATGATACCGGCCACGGCCACCTGGCGTTCCGCATCGCAGATCATGAGGGTCTCGTCGCTGAGTGCCCGGGCTTCCCCGTCCAGGGTGGTGAACCGGTCTCCTGAGGAGGCCCGCTTTACCACGATGCGGTTCTCCTTGAGCCGATGATAGTCAAATGCGTGAAGGGGCTGTCCCATTTCCAGGAGCACGTAATTGGTAACATCCACGATATTGTTGATGCTCCGGATGCCGCACAAGTGAAGCCGGTATCGCATCCAGAAAGGCGACGGCCCCATGGCGACACCCTGGATGATGCCCGCGACGTAGCGCGGGCAACCGACGGGGTCCTCTATATCCACGCGCGTCAGGTCTTCTATGGGAGGCCCGGTTTCATTGAAACGGATTTCCGGCCGTTTCAACCGCGCCCCCGTAGCCGCGGCGATCTCTCTGGCCACCCCGAGGATGCAGGCGCAGTCCGGCCGATTGGGCGTGATGCTGATATCGAATACCCAATCCGCCGCGGCAACCGCCTCCGGTAACGAAACGCCGGGTCCCGGGCCGGGGGGAAGCACGAGCACGCCGGTGTGATCGTCGGTGAGGCCCAACTCATCCTCGGCCAGCAGGACCCCCTCGGATACCACGCCCCTGATGTCGCTTTCACGGATTTCCGTGCCGTCCGGCAGCCGGACGCCGGGCAATGCCAGCGGGACCAGGACGCCCGGCTCCAGGTTCGGCGCGCCGCAGACCACGCTGAGCGATTTTTCTCCCGCATCCACTCTGCAGACGGAGAGCCGCTCCACCTGCGGATGGGGTTCCACGGACAGGATCCGGGAAACAATAATCGAATCAAGGGACCGGCCAAAGGCTTCCATACCCTCGACCTCAAGCCCGATCATGGTCAGCAGCCGTCCGATCTCGTCCGGCGGAAGCTGTATATCGACGTAATCTCTCAACCAGTTAAGGCTAACTATCATGGGATATGCTCATAGACTGCCGGGTAAAGATCCGGGCCCATAGGACCCGGCTTTTAGGCCGCCCCCTTAGGGGGCCGTGCAATTACCAAGTCCTGTAAGTGACTAAAGTGATCTAAAGTGCCTAGAGTGCCTAAAGTTAAGGATTTTTTGACATTTCATATGATTGTGAGCGAAGCTCTTCCACAACTTTAGCTCACTTTAGCTCACTCAGAACTTTAGTCACTTCATGGCCCGCATTTCCGAGACGGCACAGCCAGACAACTCTGACCTGGCCCAGAGGACCAGGTTTTGCAGATGGAATAAATGAGAGCGGAAGGTCCTCTAAAACTGCCGCAGGAACCTCATATCGTTTCTGAAAAACAGCTGGATGTCGTCGATGCCGTACTTGAGCATGGCAATCCGTTCGATGCCCATACCGAAGGCAAAACCGGTATACACCTCCGGATCGTAACCCACAAATCCATACACCTCCGGATCCACCATGCCGGAGCCGAGGATTTCCAGCCAACCGGTGTGGGAGCAGGTACGGCACCCCTCCCCCTTGCAGATGACGCAACGGATGTCCACCTCCGCGCTGGGTTCGGTAAAGGGGAAAAAGCTCGGTCTGAACCGCAACGCCGTGTCCTTCCCGAACATCTGGTGAACAAAACCGGTGAGGGTGCCCTTCAGATCGCCGAAACTCACATCCTTGTCCACGAGCAACCCTTCCACCTGATGAAACATGGGGGTGTGCGAAACGTCCGAATCCCTCCGGTAAACCTTGCCCGGCGCAATAACGCTGACGGGCGGTTGCTGCTTTTCCATGACCCGCACCTGGATAGGAGAGGTGTGGGTCCGCAGAACGGTGTTGTCGGACACATAGAAGGTATCTTGCATATCCCGGGCCGGGTGGTCTTTCGGGATGTTGAGGGCCTCGAAGTTGTAGAAATCCAACTCCACGTTGGGCCCTTTCACCACCCTGAACCCCATGCGCGCGAAAATCCGGCAGACCTCCAGAATCACTTGGGTAATGGGATGAAGGCGACCGCAGGCAGGCTCACGGCCCGGCAGCGTCACATCCAGGCCCGCGGCCCCGCCCGTTTTCCGGGCGGCCAGATCCTCCTGCTTTTTCCGGAAGCGATCGGCCAGCTCCCGCTTCAACAGGTTGGCCTTTCTGCCCACTTCCGGACGCTCGTGGGCGGGAAGCGTGCCCACCTTCTTCATAAAGGCCGTCAGAAGGCCTTTTTTCCCTAGGTATTTGACCCGAAACGCCTCCAGGGCATCGCCGTGGGCGACAGCCGAGAGGACCCGGGTCGCTTCTTTTTCCAGTTCGGCCAGTTGTGCTTTCATGTTTACCGTAAAGTAATGATCCGGTTCGCGCTACAGGACCCTGCCCGCCAGTTCGGCGAACCCGGCCGAATCGTGCACTGCCATGTCCGCGAGGACCTTGCGATCCAACTCGATGCCCGCCTTTTTAAGGCCGCTCATGAATTTGCTGTACGACAGGCCGTTTTCCCTGGCCGCCGCATTGATCCTCACGATCCACAGGCTGCGGAAATCGCGCTTGCGGGTGCGTCTGTCCCTGTAGGCGTAAGCCTGGGCCCGATCCACGGTCACCCGGGCCGTCCTCAACTGCTTGCTGTGACCGCCGCGGTATCCTTTGGCCGCTTTCAGTATTTTGTTTCTTCTTCTTCTGGCCCCAAAGCCTCTTTTTACTCTTGGCATGTCAAAACCTCCTCGAAGGGTTATCCGCCGTAGGGCAGCAACCTCGAGATCTGTTTACTGTTGGTGGCATCCACCACAGTCGATTTTCGAAGCGTTCGTTTCCTCTTGGTGCTCTTCTTGGTGAGGATATGATTCCCGTAGGCCCTGTTTCTGACGATCTTGCCCGTGCCCGTAATCTTGAAGCGCTTGGCCGCGCCCCGGTTCGTTTTCATTTTTGGCATATCTGACCTCCAACTTATCGTAAATACCCTGGGCGCCCGGCGCCCGGGTTTGATTTTTCCCTCACGGCCTTCCGGCCGCATGAGGCATGCAAGGGTTCCCCGTTCCGGGTTCCCGGTTTAGGGCTGGGTTTCTCCTTCAACCCTGAACCCTGAACCTTTGAACCTCTAAAACAGGTTCCGCGGTCCCGCCCGTCCTCGGACGGCAACTACCGGCCGCGCAGCTTCAAACCATAAGCTCAGCCGGTGAAAACGAACGGGCGAACGCGCCCCGTCGAGGGGCCGCAGCCCGACCGCCCTAACACGGCCTGTCACACGCGGGCCTCTCAGCCCGCGCAGAGCTTAAATTCCGGAAGTCCAACAGGGAGGAAGAACGGGGCCTGCAGGGTCACTTGGGAACGACGACCATGGTCATCCTGTTTCGCGCCTCCATGGTCGGCTGCTGCTCCACGGCTCCCTCTTCAGAAACCATTTCCGCGACGCGTTTGAGCAGTTCGTGGCCGCTGTGGGTAAAGGCCATCTCCCTGCCGCGAAAAATCACGGTCGCCTTCACACGGTTCTTCTTTAGCAAGAACTTCTTTATATTGTTGATCTTGAAGCCCAGATCGTGATCTTCAGTGTGAGGCCTGAATTTGATCTCCTTGACCTGAAACCCCTTGGTCTTTTTTCGGGCTTCCTGCACGCGTTTGCTTGTCTGGTACTTGAATTTCCCGAAATCCATGATTCGGCAGACGGGCGGATCCGAGTTGGGCGCCACCTCTACCAAATCCAGGCCTTCATCTTTCGCTATCCCCAGGGCTTCGCGAGCATCGACAATACCCAGTTGATCGCCGCCCGAGGAAATAAGCCTGACCGTTCTCGCACGAATCCGTTCGTTTATCCGGACATCTTCGACTTTCTTACTTATGGCCTTTACCTCCCATGGTTGCGTTCCTCCCTGACCAGGTCAATAAACTCCCCGGCGTTCATGAAGGAAAGGTTCTTACCGCTCCGCAGTCGGGGCGTGAGCCCTTCCTGCTCGCCCTCTCTGTCTCCTACAATCAACATATAGGGTATCTTCTGCAGCTGGGCTTCCCTGACCTTGAGACCCAGTTTTTCATTCCGGAAATCCGCGCTGATGCGAAGGCCGGCCTCCCTCAGGCGCCCCTGCAGCCGCTCTCCCCAAGGTACGTTTCTGTCCGTCACCGTCAGGATCGTCGCCTGCACCGGGGCAAGCCATACCGGAAAAGCGCCCGCAAAGTGCTCGATCAGCACCCCGATAAACCGTTCGATGGCCCCCAGGATGACCCGATGGATCATCGCGGGACGGCGACGCTGCCCGTCCTTGTCAATATAGACCAGGTCGAATCTCTCGGGAAGCGCAAAATCGCATTGGATTGTGGCGCACTGCCATTTCCGGCCAAGGGCGTCCTGCAGTTTCACATCGATCTTGGGGCCGTAAAACGCGCCGTCCCCCTCGTTGATCTCATAGGAAAGATCGTTCTCCCTGACCGCGGTTACAAGTGCCTCCGTGGCCTGTTCCCAATCTTCATCCGTGCCGATGGATTTCTCCGGCCGCGTGCTGATCTCCAGTTCGTAGTCGAACCCGAACATGCCCATGACGTCCTTGACAAAGTCCAGGACCCCTTTGATTTCCCCGTTCAACTGCTCGGGCGTGCAGATGATGTGGGCGTCGTCCTGTGTGAATTCCCGCACCCGCAAAAGACCGTTGAGCACCCCGGACCGTTCGTGCCTGTGAACCGTGCCCAGTTCGAAATAGCGCTTGGGCAGGTGGCGGTAGCTCCTGATCTTGGACTTGTAGATCAGCATGTGCGCCAGGCAGTTCATGGGCTTGATGCCGTAGGACTGCTCGTCGATCGTGGTGAAGTACATATGTTCCCGGTAGTTCTCGAAATGGCCCGATTTCTTCCACAGGTCCGTCTTCAGGAGCTGAGGCCCCCTGACCAGTTCGTATCCCCGGCTCAAATGCTCATCGATCTCGTACTGTTCCAGCAAATGGCGAAGCAGCGCACCCTTGGGGTGCCATACGATCATGCCGCCGCCGATCTCCTCGTGGGTGCTGAAAAGCTCCAACTGGGCGCCTAGCCTGACGTGGTTTCGCTTCCGGGCCTCCTCGAGCCGCTTGAGATGCAACCTCAGGGCCTTCTGATCGGCAAAGGCCACGCCGTATATGCGGCTGAGCATGGCATTTCTTTCATCGCCCCGCCAATAGGCGCCAGCCACCTTCATCAGTTGAAATGCCTTCACCTTGCCCGTAGAGGGGATGTGAGGCCCCCGGCACAGGTCCGTGAAATCCCCGTTGGTATAAAGCGAGACCGTTTCCGCGCCCAGGTCCCGAATGAGTTCCACCTTGTAGTTTTCTTTCCGGCGTTCAAAAAAGGCAATGGCCTCGGAACCGGGCACCTCCTCCCGCACAAAGGGAATATCGGCCTTTACGATCTCTTTCATCTTTTCTTCGATCGCGGACAGGTCCTCCTCCTTGAAAGGCCGTTCATAGTCGAAATCGTAATAAAACCCGTTTTCGATGCTGGGGCCGATGGTCACCTTGGCCTCTGGAAAAAGCGATGTGACGGCCATGGCCATCACATGGGACGTGCTGTGCCTGAGAATATCCAGGCCCTCCTCCTCATCCACGCAGATCGGCTCCACCACCGCCTCCGCGTCGATGACCGTCGAAAGGTCGCGGGCCTCCCCGTTGATTCGCACGGCCACGGCCTTGTCCAGTTTCTTGGCCTTGAGACGGCCCAGGGCCTCATGGGCCGAAATCGGCCCCGTTTCCATGACCTGCTCCGGCTTGTTTTTTAAATGAATGGAGAAGCTGCCCATGTCTAAGTTCACGTCTCGGAAATTCTACAACTTATTGAAATTATAGATATTTACTGAGGTTTAGGTGTCTTGCCTCAAAAATGCAACATTCCAATTCGGGCGAAGCCCCTAAGTTCCCTTGCGCCGTTATAATAAAATGAGGCATCCGAAGTACGGAATCCCAGTATTCGGATACCTCATGCGTTTTTTTTTAACACACCACCTGCTGAATGGCCAATCCTTTTGTCTTCCACGCCGAGATCGAATCTTTATAGGACGTCTATCCGGTCTGAGTAGCGGATTGCGCTGCAATCCGTAATCCGGCCGGGAACATAATCTTGATATCGCCATGCCGGAGTTATCGAAAACTGTGTATTTATAAGCTATAACACAATAAATTGCAAGTGAAAAATAATACCTGCGCAACGGCCCGGCACACTAAGCGAGCACGTCCGTCGGCTCTCGTCGGGAACCTTTACCCGAATGAACCTCCCGTCCCGTATGCGCCTCGGATTTGAGCTGGTTTTTTTGCATCTGAAACAAGGGGTTGCAGTATGCAATAACGGGCAAGAATGTCAAGAAAAAAAGCCTTAATGGTAAAGAATCCGTGCCCGCGGAAACGGGTTCGGTAATTGGAACAAAATCATGCATGGTCCCTCGTACGTCCCCTGCGCCGGAAAGACCCAAGCAAATGATTGATTCACGAAATTATTAAGGGTTCATGTAAACCCGAAAAGTTTATGTGGAGTGAATACCATGAATCTCATTGTGGAACGTCAAGATCATGTGGCCACGGTTACGCTGAACAGGCCCGAACATCTGAACGCGCTCAACATCGATTTAATGAAAGAGATCGAAGAGACCGCTCTCTCCTTCAGGGATGACCTGGAAACCCGGGTAGTGATTTTCACGGGCGCGGGAAAACATTTCAGCGGCGGACGGGACCTGAAGGACCTTGCGACCATAAGACCGGGAGAGGGGTCCGTCCTGGCGAGGCAAAGGCAGCAGCACATGGGTCCCCGCATAATTTCCGCCCTGAGAGGCATGAACCAGGTCACCATAGCCGCCATCAACGGCGCCGCACTGGGCGGCGGCGCCTGCATGGTTTCCGCGCTCGATTTCCGCATCGGTTCCGAGGACTGCGTGGTCGGCTATCCGGAGGGCACTCTGGGCATCCCGCTCAGCTGGGCAAGCCTTCCTCTATGCGTTCACCTGGTGGGGCCGGCAAGGACCAAGCGAATGATGATCCTCGCGCAGAAGGAGGATGCACAAACGTTGCTTGGGTGGGGGTTTCTGGACGAGGTAGTTTCACGCGAGGCCTTGATGACCAGGGCCGTGGAATTGGCCGAAATATATGCGGCCCAACCACCGGTTGCGGCTCAGATGATCAAACGTAGCGTAAACGCTTATGTCTCGGCCCTTGATCGAGCCGTCATGCACATGGACTCGGATCAGGTTATGCTGGCTCAGGCAACCGAGGATTTCAAGGAAGGGGTTCAGGCATTTTTTGAAAAGCGGGACCCGCATTTCAAGGGGCGCTAG
>JAFDKD010000768.1 GCA_019307165.1 Deltaproteobacteria bacterium
GGCGCCATCAATATGACGGTAAACCGGATCGGATTTTTAGACAGATACAATCGAAAAACCTATCCATGAATTAAACAGGCGAGTCAATGCCCGAAACATCCTCTGGTTACCGACAACGTGAACTATACCAGATATTGTGATCGCTTATGTTGATAGGATTTGAACTAGCAGTGCCCATCCAGAAACGGTCTTTTTGCCCGATTTCTGCGTTATGCTCAAAATTTTATCCTCGGAATATCAACTACATGCCTGCGGTAAAATTTTTCGCATGCCTTGATCTCGAACAAAAATCCTCGTTTCTGGATGGACACGAACGATATAATCATCCATTATCAAGATCTGTTTGATCTCAAAGGGTTTTTGTAAGCTGATTTATTATAGCAGCATCACAAGTTGATATGACGGCTAGTGTTGGCATGGCTGTTAGTAGAAGTGATCGTGACAGGCCTTGATCAAATGGCAATGTCTATAGACAGAGCCTATCATATGACTTTTCAATCAATGTCTATAGACAGAGCCTATCATATGACTTTTCAATACTTAAAAATAATCATATGTGCATACATTTGAACGTTACCAACCCCCCCCTCCTTCTCCTAAATGGCTAAGGCGGCTTTGTGACCACCCTGGATGGCGTTAACGATCAGGCCGGGCTCTTCGCAACTTCCGATGACATAGGTTTCGGCCACCAGCCCTTTGAACTTATCTGCCACGCTCTTATTGGGCACCCAGTCCTGGGTCGTGATGATGTTCTTCCCCTTCATGATGTACTCACGGTGATCGGACAATTGCACTTTGAGACCGTCTTCGACAGTCTCTTTGTACTTGACAGCGGCCCATATAGGCACATGGTTCTGTTTGAGCCAAGGCCACAGGTTTTGAAGATCGTCCACGGTCATTTTGTCGCCCAGCTCCTCTTCGGGACCGTCGTGGACCATGACCACTTTTCGGCCGCGCTTGATCAGAAACTCGGCCAGTTCACAGCCGTGAAGGGTACCGCCCATGACCACCACGCTTTTGCCCACCGGCATCCACAGCCTGGACAGTTTTTCCATCTGGGCTGAAGTAAAGAACTTGAGGAAGAACTTGAGCATGTTGTGCAATTTCTCAGTGTTGATCACCTTGGAGGTCTCCCCTGGCACGTCAAATGTGGTGTGCTCGGCACCGGCGGCAATGATCAAGGTATCGGGGTTTTCCTGTAGAACTATCTGAGGGGACACTTCTTTTTTCAGGTGGACGTTGACGCCCTCTTTTTTGAGCTGGGTAACCAGGTATTTGACAAACAGCGTCAAATCATCAGTTTCCAAATCCTTGACAATGGCGGCCACGGGAATCAATCCGCCCAGGTAGGAACCTTTTTCGTAAAGCACCACCTCATGGCCGCGCTTGGCCGCCACACGAGCCGCTTCCATACCCGAGGGACCGCCGCCGATGACCAGCACTTTCTTTTTCTTTTTAGCCGGCTTGAACTGAAATTCGGGCCACAACTCCTTGCCCAGGGTGGCGTTGGTGCGGCACTCCAGCTTCTGGTTCTTGTTGCGTACATCAAAGCAGTAGAGACAGCCGTGGCACCAGCGAATATCTTCCAAGCGGCCCTGCATGACTTTATTGGGCAGTTCGGGGTCGGCCAGCAGACGACGGGTCATACCCACAAAGTCCAGGCTGCCTTTTTGCAGATACTCTTCACCGATCACCGGGTCCAGGCGGCAGGCGGTCCAAACTGGAATGTTATTGACCTTCTTTTTCACCGCTTCCACCAGCGGCACCGTGGCGCCTTTACCCATACGGCTCCAATCCAGGTCCTTGGGCAGGTCCTGGGGCGGCTCGGGGTACAGGATTCGGTCGGGTTGCAGCAACCCGCCACGGTGACCATAACGCTCAGCGCGACAGTTGATGCCGTCGGCCACCTTGGCAACTTCCACGGCCATCGCAACGCCCTCTTCAATGGTGGTGGCCTCGGGGTGGTTGTACTCGGCAATGTTAAACAACGTGTGTACGGCAAAATTGGGGCCTGTGCGTTTTTTCGCCTCCATAATACATTCTCTTAAAAAACGCGTCCGGTTTTCAAAATTATGGCAGCCGTATTCGTCATCGCGTTTATTCCAGACACGGGACATAAAGGTAGCGCCCTGGTGGCAGGTGCCGTGGTTGATTTCACAGGCATCGAAACCGGCCTTGTAAGCCCGCTCAGCGGCAGTTGCCCAATGGTCGACCTGTTCCCTGATCTCATCCTTGGTATAGGCGCGGGGGATATTGAAGTCCGGTCCGGGCAGCTCTTCCTGGGTCATGTCCGAGGCCGCGCAGGTATCACGCTTGGAGCGATCTTTGGGCAGCAGGCCAGTGGGGTTCCATGGACCGGCATGCTGAAACTGAATGGATACCGGGCAATCGTGTTTGTGGCAAGCATCGGTCAGCTTTTGAAAACCGGGAATAAACCTGTCATCGTCAAAGTGGAGCTGAACACCGTGGATCAAATTGCCGTCCGCGTCATAGTGGACATGCTGAATACCCAGAGGGTATTCCACCCCGCAGGATTCTACTACCAGAAATCCCACGCCGCCTTTGGCCAGGCGCTCGTAGTAGGCGATCATGCGATCGCCGCAGGTTTGATCGTCTTCCATGTAAGAGGTACCATTGGCGGTTTTGAGGATCCGGTTGCGGGTCTTGACGGGCCCGATCATACCCGGCTCGAGTAGCTTTTCAAATCTGTTTGTCATATTTTTCCTCCGAGTACATAGGTGTCAGGCCTACACAATTGACAAGTTGAGATCTGAAATAATTTTATCAATCTTTTTTTTCAGTTTTTTATCGTCTTTGATTTGCAACGCAACGCGGCGGCTTGCCTGAGAAACACCAGATACACCAATTCCAAAGTGCAATCCAATTACTTTTAATTTTTCCCCACTAAATTTATGACACAAGTAGATCTGCACTCTTTTTAATAATGCTGCATCTTCACTCAATACTTTGGC
>JAFDKD010000122.1 GCA_019307165.1 Deltaproteobacteria bacterium
TTTCATCTGCCGATCGAATACATCGGACGGCATGCACATTTTGGATTTGCATGCATCCGCAAACTGGTGGTAGCAGAGGATGGGGACCGCCTGATACCCGTCGGCACTTAAGCCTCCGATGTTTTCATCCTTCAGGGGAATAATGATCCTTTGGTTTTTTCTGAAGGACGTCCCCGTGTTGGCATCCTCAATCACCCAGGACCTGCTCGCGTCCCCCAAAAATTTTTTCGCAAGTATTTCAGATGTTTCACCGCCTTTCAGCTGGACGACCACATAGTCTTCCGATCGAAATACCGTTGGTTTCGGGGGAGTCTTTACCGGCGGCTCTTCAACCTCCGGGGCCGGGCCGGTGGTGACGCATGACGATAGCATAAGCAGGCAGGCGATAAAGGCAATGGCGCAGCCCATAAGCGTGCCATACCTGAGCCCGCGTTTCACTGTTTGGTGATTCATCTTGCAATTCGGTTGAAAAACCCGGTCAGTTTTTGTTCAGGCAATGAGTTGATATACCACAACCTTGCTGTCATACCCTTTTACCCGCTGGGGCGGTTCTTTTTTCAACTTGAAAGCTCGTTCCACCCTTTTCACGGTTTGTTCGCTTAATAGAATATCACAATCGAGGTCTTTTGTCAGATCCTGAATTTGAATTCTTGAGGCAAGGTTGACCGTTTCGCCGATCAGGGTGTAGGAAAGGCGGTCCTCACTGCCGGTGTTTCCGGCCAACACTTCTCCCGTATGTATCCCGATGCCGTGCCGGAAGGTCGCAAGCCCTTTGCGCCCCCTCTTATTATTGAGCATTTCCAGGGCCTTTCTCATTTCAATGGCGGCTAAAACAGCCTTTTCCTCATGGCCACGGCAGGGGATGGGTACGCCGAAAACAGCTTCAATTTCATCCCCGGCGTATTGAAGGATCAAACCGTCGTATCGGCTGATAGCGGACTCCATGGCCGTGAAATACTCCCTTATCCCCTTGATGACGTCACTGGGGGAATGGTCCGACACATAAGGGGTGAAATCCCGGAGATCGGAAAACAGAATGGTCGCAACCCGAATTTCTCCGTCCAGGGGAATTTCGCCATAAAGAATTTCATCCCGGATCTGAGGGGAAACATATTTGCCGAATGTCTCCCGGATTACTTCCCGTTCGGAAAGCCCTTCGGCCATTCGGTTGAATGCCAGGGCGAGATCGCCCAGTTCGTCATTTCGGTTGATTTGTACGCGATGCTCGAAATGCCCCATGCCCAGCGTTTCAGCGCTCTCCCGAAGTCTCATGATGGGTCTTGAGAAATACAGGCTCACGCCAAAGCTCAAGAGGATGCCTGAAATCACAATGACGATGGTCAAGATCCATATGGAGGTCCGGGCGCTTCGAATGTTCATGAGAATTTTTTGCTGTGACATGGCCAGCCGAACGTGGCCTACCTTCACCTTGCGAAATACAAGGTCTCTTTCGAGGAATAACAGGTCCTCTCCGTTTCGTCTGAACACACTCAACGCAAAGTGGTCGGATGTCTTCAACCGCTCCATGCCTTTCGGGGCGACGTAGGGCTTGTTGATCATATGGAACAGACTGTGGGCCTTCACCATGCCCTTGGTGTCGGTAATGAGAGCGTAAACAACCTGCTCGTTTTGCGCAATATCGTTGACCAGTTGAATCAGGTCCAACTCCTCGTCCCCCAGGAGTTTGTCATCCGCATTACTGGCGGCCATCCTCAGGAGGCTCTCCCCCAGACCGATCAACTGGTTGACGAACTGTTCCTTTTGTTTCTTCAGGGTGAAGGTGCTGATAACCGATATCGTAAGCACAATAAGAAGGGCGGACAAGACAGCCAATTTGAGAAAAATGGGGATCTTAAAACGCTTTCTCTCATACATCGACGTTGCCTTGCCTTCAAGGGATGTGTGATCCTTTGTCGAGGTCAGCGGCATTGGTTTTTCGGCCACGGGGGCAGGGGGGACGCGTTATATCGCATTTCCAACCGGGTGCTGATTCAGGTCCGAACGGACTGGGCGTTTAGCGCCACGATAACGGCCTGATGTATCGTCCCGGACTACGATGCCGAAACATGACCCGTCGGCGCCCATCATTGTATTGACCCAGGCAGCCTCTGTCAAGGCGGGTTTCATGGTTTCTGCATCAACAAGGTGTCCCCCCGCCCAAGACCGGCGGGATCTTCGACCCGGCTTCGCTAAAGGGCAGCTACGCCGCGGCCCCGCCCAACAACGGCGGGATCTCCGCTACGCTCCGACAAGCAGGTGGAAGACTGAGGGCAGAGGGCAGTAAAAAAGATGCCAACTGAATATGACATATCAATATCTCGATTTATTAAATTCTAAATTCTAAATTTTCTTTCCCTTCGACATTCCTTGTTCGATATTCATTATTCGATATTCTCTGTTATTGACGGATCGTATCCGCTACGTTATGGTTCTTCGGTTTTTCAGGGTGATTCCCTGTGCCTCAACCAAGGAGTGTCAGCCTTTTATATATAACGACCTAAATCCTTGCGCATACATACACAGCGGTTTACAGAATACAGTTTTTCAAAATAGCTCTATCGCCGGCGATCTTAACAAGCGATTCGCAATTTGTTGGCTGAAAAACATTCTCCGGTGCATGAACGGAAAATCGAACTTCATACATATCCCATTAATGAAGATGAAGTGGTTGTTGAAGGATGGCTCAGGGACGAGCGGCTGGTAAAGGGATATTTCTGGGATGGAGAAACCAGGCTGCCCGGCGTTGTTCACCACATCGGTGTCCGGCTTCTCGTGGGCGGATGGCCTTTGCGGATACTGGATGCGGAGGCGGAGATGAGACGCGTGCCCCAGGAGCTTTGTCCGACGGTCCTGGATACGGTCAAAAAAGTAGTTGGGCTCACCATCGAATCGGGCTTCAGCGGTCGCGTACTGGAGTTGCTGGGTCGTGTGGAGGGGTGCACCCACATGTCCTATCTGGTTATGGCCATGGGCCCGGCCGCCGTGCATGGGTATTGGACACACAAATCCAGAAAGCGACGCCCCGCGCCCCGATCAATGGAAGAATTTCCCGGGCTCGGAGCCCTTGTCAACAGCTGCATGCTCTGGCGGGAAGATGGGCCTTTGATACAAAAGATAGAGGACTATTTTCGACAACGGGAAGCGGATGAAGAGGCGTAAACGAGATCATAGCAGTCTTGTTGTAAGATGGTGCATCGGTACGGAAACGCGTCGGTTTAGGGAGGGCAAATCGAATATCGATATTCGCTTTTCATCGAACACGGTGCTATGTTTAACAGGAGATGTCGCTCCTGCAGGGGCATATATCAAAGGGCAATGTGAGGAGGTATTCCCATGGATTCCATCAAGAAAACGGCCGAACGGGCCAGGGCCGCCTCCATTCGGCTGGGGGCCGTCGACGGCCGGATGAAAAACCGCGCCCTGGAGGGGATCGCCCAGGCGTTGGCGGAAAACCGGGCCGATATTCTGGCTGCCAATCGGGCCGATCTGGAACGCTCGGAGAAGGAAAACCTGGCCGGGCCTTTGCTGAAGCGACTCAAGTTCGACCGTGACAAGATCGATGAGGTGCTCGATGGGCTGAAGAGCCTTATTGCGCTGCCGGACCCTGTCGGAATGACCCTGAGCGCCATGGAGTTGGATGAAGGGCTCGAATTGTTCAAGGTCACCTGCCCCATCGGCGTTATCGGCGTGGTGTTCGAGTCCAGGCCGGACGCACTGGTACAGATCGCTTCCCTCTGTCTCAAAAGCGGGAACGCGGTCCTTTTGAAAGGGGGCAGCGAAGCGGCCGAGACCAACCGGTTGCTGGCGGATATCATTTACAAGGCGGGCGTCCGGTCGGGGATCGCCGAGGGGTGGATGGCGCTTCTGGAAACCCGTTCCGATGTGGCGGAAATGCTGAAAATGGACGAGAGCATCGACCTGATCGTGCCCCGGGGCAGCAACGAATTCGTCAGGTATATCATGGACAATACCCACATCCCCGTGCTGGGGCATGCCGACGGCCTGTGTCATGTCTATGTGGACAGCGGGGCGGATTTGGATATGGCGGTTCGTCTGACGGTGGACAGCAAGTGCCAGTATGTGGCCGTGTGCAATGCGGCCGAGACCCTGTTGGTCCACCGGGAGGTCTCCGACGCCTTCTTGCCCGTAGTCCGGGCCGCGCTGGTAAGGGAGGGCGTCGAACTACGGGGCTGCGAAAAGACGCGTCAAGCGATCGATGTCAACCCCGCCACGGAGGAAGACTGGCGCACCGAGTACCTGGACCTCATCCTGTCCATCAAGGTGGTGGACGGTCTGGAGCAGGCCGTCGAACACATCAATCGGTACGGTTCGGGTCATACGGACGTGATCGTGACGGCCGACCGTGACCGCGCAGCCCGCTTTATGGATTACGTGGATTCGGCCGATGTCTTCTGCAACTGCAGCAGCCGGTTCAGCGACGGGTTCAGGTACGGCCTGGGGGCCGAGGTGGGCATCAGCACCAACAAGATCCACGCCCGCGGGCCCGTGGGGCTGGAAGGGCTCATGATTTCCAAGTGGCGGCTCTTCGGCAACGGCCATGTGGTGGCCGATTACGCGGGGGCCGGCGGGAGGAAGTTCACCCACAGGCGGCTTGATAAGGAAACTGCCGGATAAGGATGGGGCTGTTTACCCTAACGTTGCAAAAGACATTGGTTTTAATCCCATTTTGCCATTTTATTTATGCAACTAAAGGGTTTATTCGATGCCCCGCTGCTTGACTCCGTATAAGTCCAGATTTTCTTCGTGTCGCAGTTCTCAAGAACGGCTTGGACAAATCGGGCACGCTCTCCCTGAAAATGACCGGCAATCTCCTTGTACCTATTTTAACCCAAGCTCATGTCCTAAAATCTTGGTAACGAAACGCTCACCAAAGTTCTCTGCTGCAACCAATTCACGGATGCGGTTGAAGGCTTCAGGCTTACAACCCGAATTCACGGCAGCTTTCATTGTGTAATCATAGGCTGCCCGAACGTCCAGGCCGGTGATCTCGTAACCGTAACCCTCAACCAGCCACCGCAAAGCCGCCACACCGGCCTCGACGGCAAATCGTGGTTCGGTTTCAGCCATATCCCGGGCAGCCCGGGTGAGGGTTTTGGGATCGCAGGGGGTGCGATTGGCCAGTCCAATCGCTTCATCATATAGCCCCGCCGACTTGGCCGCGGCAAACCACTTGCCCTCGTTGCCCGGCGTGCCGGCAACAAGATCTTTCAGAATATCCACAGGCTTTTTATTCTGATATTTTTTGATAATGGCGCGATAGGTCGCCAAGTAGGTGGTTTTCTGATTGGCCTCGAAGGCATATCGGTTATATGCTTCTTCTGCCATGCCGCTTGCCAGCAGGATTTCTTCACAGGCTTCACTTATCATAAGATCCGATTCATTCAGCCCCCGGGAATCCTCAGCAAAACGGAGCGCTTCGGCCTTTTTACCCATGGCCAGAAGGGCTTTCACACCCCATTTTCGATCATGCCAAAACTTGTGAGGCGCGAGTTCGAGTAGGGCCATGAGTTCGGCAGTTCGTCCGGCCTTAAGAAGCGCGCTCAGGCACGCCGCCGTCCCTTTGAAATAACCCCGCAACTCCGGTTTCGGGCTCCAGGTCCTTCTTGCAATAGGAATAAACTCATCGGCCCATCGCGAGGCGCGTTCGGGAGTGACGCACAGCGCTCCCCAATGATCGGGAAGCGTCTCGATATAGGGAACGTCATCGTCTTCCACCGCCTGCCAGAGGCGTTCCAACCACTTGTCACGCACCGTACCGTCAACCGGTGCCCCGGCGATGATCGACACCAGCGCGTCAATGGCATGGTTGACGGCCGTGCCGATGGCGCCCGATGAACTGTCCACCTGTTCTATGGCCGGCGAAACCTTTTCCAAGAACAACACGGCCCCTTCGGCGCCCAGCAAGGGGTCCTTGCGGGCCGTTTTTTTGATTTCCGCTACCGCTTCCTTGACCCGCTTGATCGCCGGGTGTGAGCGCCATCCAAAGGCATGCCGCCTGAAACGGGCGCGAAAGGTCCACACATGTTTGGTCCCGGAAGCCATGATCGTCAGCTCCTCTTTTTCACGATCGGTTTCCCTTCCATGCCATCCAGGATCTCAATCAACCGGCGTTTGCGGCGGTGCTGTGTTCTGAGCGTTTTTACATAGTCTTCCCAGGCTTGCCCCATTTTTCCCCGCTGCATCACCTCCGCGGCTTTTCGCAGGTACTTAGCCGCGTCTTGGTATGCACTGGGCTTGACCTGCGCAATCAGCTGTTCCGCTTTGTTTTTCCAGATGGCCACCGCCCGATCCGGGGCATGGGCTTGAACGGCGGTGGCGATGGCGTCTTCATTAACCCCGTGCCATCCAAAACGGCTCTCAGGGCGCTGATCGTACCATCTCAACACCTGATTGGGATTTTTCTCCAGGATAGCGATGTCAATCAGATCTTTTACCAAGGGAAAACGATTGTGTCGATCCACAACGGGCCGATCCAGGCCGGACTCTGGAAGTGGCCATCCTTTCTGCTTCCAGGGCGGTTCGCCTTTTTTAAGGAAATGTAACAGATGTTCGCGCACTTTCTGCCAAGCCTTGGCCCTTCCCGAGGATTTCCGGCATTCTTTAAAAGCTTGTACCGAGGGGCGACGCACGAATTCATCAACCTGTATCGCTGCCACCACAGGCCAGTTTTTTTCGGCAGTGCGAATTTCCAGAAGCCTATTTCTAAGGCCGACGGCGATGCCGGGCAATTTCTCTTTCGTGGCCCGAATTCCCTCCTGAATCCATTGTTCGGCCTCTTTATAGCGTTGCACCGCTATCAATCTTTTGACCAGACGGTCATAGCTGCCCGTCTTGCGGGCTTCGGTTTCGCAGAACCGAATAACCTCGTTTTTTCGCCCGGCTCGCTCCAAGGCATGGATGGTCCAGTCACTGAGCCGGTCACGGTCGTAGTCGCGGATGAAATCATCCGTGTTTTTGCCGCTTTTGAACTTTTTCAGACGCCCCAGCAACAGATTCGCCTGCACGCTCCAGGCCGATTTAGGGTGCCGCCGGTGGAGGTATTCCGCAAAGGTCTCGCAAATGCCATACTGATCCTCGAGCACGGCATCCAGGGCCCAGGCCAACTTGTCGTCTGCATCAAGGGACGACCGGTCCAAAGCCTTGACGATCACCGACATCGAGTCGGCAATCACCACGGCGACCCCATGCTTGCAGTCAAATGTGTAAGGGCATGAGCATATCGAATCCGGAAGGCCGTCGTCATCCATGACTACCCTTGTCGCATAGCGCTTGGAGCCCGCAACCCAAGCGATCAGTCTGCCGTCCTCCGTTACGGCCAGATCGGAAACCCGTCCCTGGCGCTGATAATTTTTGCCCCGGGAAAGAATTTTCCCCCCGGCCCATTTTTCGAAATCGTTCCAGGTAAGATCGGAAAACCGATCCAGCAGTGTCTTCTTTTTCGGCATTGGTTTACATTTCATTTTTCCAGACACAATGTGCGGTTCCGTGTCCGGAGAGTCTCCCGTTATCTTTCATAAACCAATTTAAATTAGGCCTTGACTTTTGCCCTGTTCCTGACGGATAATTGATTCGTTCTCTGCCAGTGGCAGGAGAACCTGCAAAGGCTTCCGCTGAGCCCGCCTGGCAAATCAGCGGTTTTTTTATTTTCGGGGAACCCATTTGGGGCTCTCTTTTATTTTGGCAAGTGTTGACGGGCTGTCCGCTACATAAGCCGTGACGAACTGTGCGGCTTGGTTGCCGCTCAACCGTATCACCACGACATAATCACCGACCACCAGCGCCACCCGATGGCTTCGGTCATACCGTTTCTTTTTCC
Organism: Deltaproteobacteria bacterium; assembly: GCA_019307165.1. Lineage (GTDB taxonomy): Bacteria > Desulfobacterota > DSM-4660 > Desulfatiglandales > Desulfatiglandaceae > JAFDKD01. The sequence continues at coordinate 7,838 of JAFDKD010000122.1, forward strand.
CGTCCCAGCCGCCATGTCTGCGGCGGCAGAAAGGTGACCTTCAGCTCGAAGAGCGAGGCTGTTTTTTCCAGTGTGGCCAGTGTCGGGTTCCCCGAACCGTTCTCGAACTCGGAAAGGATCCGAGGGGAGATTTGGGCCACTTTAATGGTGTAATTTTAGATTTTAAGGCATATTTTACTCACTATAGTGGGCTGTAATCTAAATCTCGTTAAGAAAATAGTCAAATTCTATCTCCTTTGAGTTGGGAAAGACAGTGCCTTTCGGAGGAGGGATTACAGGTTCGCGAACGGTAAAGCCGTCACACCAGTACCAAGGGGAAGCCTGACATCGCCTGGATGCACCATGTGTCCCGGTAATGCTTTATTTCCAAGGTCCTTCATCAATATTTTTATTGACTCCGCTGCATATATTAGATAATTTTAACGTTTCATTTACAAAAAAATCCCCGGTAGCTCAGTTGGTAGAGCGGGTGGCTGTTAACCACCTTGTCGGCAGTTCGAGTCTGTCCCGGGGAGCCATTCGACGCGTTCAGGGGCACCCACGAAGGTGGGTGCCCCTTTTACTTGCTCATGGCCTGCGGCCGCGATATATTTATTTTGAGCGTCGAATGGCCCTGAGCCTGTCGAAGGGCCTTAACCTTAAACCTTCTCACTTTTTTCAAATGCCTGCTTGGTTCTATATCCTGCGCCTTCGTTCCGGGACACTTTACCCGGGAGCTACAAAGAATTCAGTTAAACTTTCAAAACGTTACGCTCTCACCAACATTCCCGCCCAACGTCTCCATTCTCCGGGAAAACCTCTATTTCATGTACATCGCCGAGTTCGTCGTTCGAAAATGGCTTTCGGACCCCGAAACGGACTCGGAATTTTCCGGTTCTCCGTTTTTCCGATCTTCTTATTCCGTCGATTCCGGCAGGTCGAGCAGGAACCGCCATGCCGGGACCACATCGATGGTCCCTGCTTCACCTTCGATCCGCTCGTCCTCGTGTCGGGTCACGACGGTTCCGGTTTTCAGACCCAGTTCAGCCATTGCGTCGCTCAAAGCCGCTGTTTCCCGTTTTCGTGTCCGGGGTTCGGCCAAGGACTCGCACACCTGGAGCAGCATCTGCGGTCGACCACGCATCGGGACGATGAAGTCAACCTCCCGGCCGGTCTTGGTCTTGAAATAATAGATTTCCGGGTGGAGACGCCGGAGCGCCGTGAACACAAGGTTCTCAAGGAGATGGCCGGAGTTGACCAGAATCCCGGACGACACCGAAGTAACCAGTGCGTGATCGATGCAGTAGACCTTTTTCGGATTGGTGTTGCTGCGCGCAAGCGATGGGTCGAATATGCGCACCGTGAACAGGAAATAGGCGTCCTCGAACCATTCCAGGTAATTCGACACCGCTGACTTCGGCGCCTTGTGCCCAAGCGACTTGAGATAACCCGTGAGCCGGTTGACGGAGTAAAGCGAGGCCGTGTTGTCCACCAGCCAGTGCGCCAGGTCGGTTACGGCCTTTGGGTGTGAAACGTCGTGGCGCTCGACCAAATCCCGAAACAGGATGGTGTGAAAGTATTCCTGGTGGGTCTTGATCCGCAGGTTCCTGCCAAGGCCGGCGGCCTCGGGGAAGCCACCGGTCTCCCAGTATTCCTCGAAGGCCTTCCGGACGAGGAGCTGTTTTTTCGTCGAAAGCGCCCCAGAGCTTTTGATTTCCTCAGGCGGCGCGGCACGCCGGTCTCCAGGCGTGTCTCCTGAAAGTCCAGGATGATGGATTGGATCGTCTTTATCATCGAGTTGCTAATGGTCATAATTCTTTCCGGTAAATGCCTGATCTGGGCATTAATATAGCCGGTTTTGCCTGCAAGCGGCAAGCAATTTTTCCGGATATGGCTTGCACTATCCCGCCGGCCCTGTCCGCCCACCGACTTTCCTTCCCGTCCTAAAGACAACAATATCGGGTGCGTGCTTTGGGAAGCAGGCAACAATCACCCGATTTATCCGGGTCAGTAGCCAATTCATCACAGGAAGAGGCGCA
>JAFDKD010000769.1 GCA_019307165.1 Deltaproteobacteria bacterium
TTTTAAAATAGAGAAAATGAAGCAGGCGACGTCACAGAACCATATCATCATAAAACCCATGGGTGGTGCATCGAAAGGGCTATTCATAGGTCAGGTTTTTCCGGATTTTCAGTTTGCGGATCTTGGCGTAGAGGGTGGTGGGCTTGAGATCCAGCAATTCGGCAGCACCCCCTTTTCCACTGACGCGCCATTGGCACTGGCTCAGGGTTTTCAGGATATAATCCCGTTCCATCTCTTTGAGTGAGCTGAAATTCGCGGCATAGGTTTCCCCGCCGCCATCGGGGCTCAACTCCGGGATCCTGAGAAATTCCCCGTCGGACAAAATAGCGGCCCGCTCCACGATATGTTGCAGTTCTCGGACATTTCCCGGCCATGAATAGGCTTTCAGACGGGCCAAATCGCCTCTGGAGACACCCTTGATCGATTTTCCCAGCCGGGTATTGTTCAGATTCAGAAAATGGTTCGTCAGGATAGGAATGTCCTCTTTTCGCTCTCGAAGGGAAGGTACATGAATGGGAAATACCTTCAATCGATAAAAGAGATCCGCCCGGAATTTCCCCTTTTTCACTAAAGATGCCAGGTCCTGGTTGGTGGCGGCAATCAGCCTGAAATCCGAATGGATGGTCCGGTCTCCGCCCACACGTTCAAATTCCTTTTCCTGCAACGCCCTTAAGATCCTGGTTTGAATGTCCTGCGATAGGGTATCCACATCATCGAGAAAAAGAGTTCCGTGATCGGCCAATTCAAAACGCCCGCGGCGTTTTCTGACGGCCCCCGTAAAGGCGCCTTTCTCGTGGCCGAAAAGTTCACTGGCAATCACGCCCTGCTCCAGGGAAGATGTATTGACAGGAATGAACGGCCCCTCGTTTCTCCGGCTGAGTCGATGGATGGCCCGCGCCACCAGTTCTTTTACAACCCCTGTTTCTCCGGTGACCAGAACGGTGGCGTCCGTGGGACTCACCCGATCAATCTGTTCCAGAATCCGCCGAATCGGTTGCGAGTTCCCCAGGATCTGCCGACGGTGTGGGAAAGACTCCATTTCCATTCGATAAAATTGTGTTTCATCCTCCAGGCGATCCTTCAGGCGCGCGATCTCCTCATAAGCCCGCGCATTGTCCAGGGCTATGGCGAGCTGGTTATTGACCACGCGAAGCAGGGAAAGACTTCTCTTTGGGGGGGACAGGTCCACCAAAGCGTTATCCAGGTAGATAATTCCCGAAAGCCGGTCCTCCAGAATGACCGGGCTGCACAGTGCCCATCCTTCATCCGGTTTGGAAAGATCCCCGGTCGTTTTATTTCCGCCTTTGAGGATGATCTCTGTTTTCTCTCGTGCCACATGATGAAGCATCTGGCGAGCGGATTGAAAACCGGTTGAGCTGATTATGGAGCGGTCCAGATTCCGGCTGGCCACCAGCTCGAAACCATCCTCGGGGTCGGTGAGAAAGAACCCGCCTCTTCCGGCCAGGGTGAGTCTCATGAGCAGATTGATGATGCGCTCCAGCAGCCGTTTGCGGTCTCGGACCGTGCCGATCACATTGCTCACCTCAACCAGAGTGTTGATCAGCACGTCTTCCTCCGCGTCATCCAGGAAGGGACGGAGTTCGTCGGGAAAGAGGCTTTTATTTACCCCTGAAAGCACACCCCAGGCTTCCCCTAACAGTTGCCTGGCAGGTTTGTCCTTTCCCGACTCTAAGTGCTGTCGAGCTAAGAGCATCTGGGTCCTGGCCAGCTCGATACGGGCACCGGCACGGGTCAGCAGTTCCCGGCTCCGCTCCAGGTGCGACAAAACTTCCTTACGATCCCCGCCCCTTGATGCGAGTCGCTGGGCCTGATAGCGAAGACTGACGCCTTGCATGTAAACATCGGGCCAGTCACGGATACGCTTGATCTCCGAATCATAATTCATCACCGGATGGATCATACCCGCCTGTTCCAAGGCATCCATGGATTCAAAATTCCACGGACCTCGATGGTGGTGCCACCCAAATTCGCTGGCCTTTTCATGCGCCTTCTTCTGGTACTCAAAACACCCTGGCAGGTCCCCTCGGGCGTAAAGCACAAAGGCTTTGGAAGCATATCCCGCCCAGAGAGTGTAGTTACCTAACTCGGATTCCTGATGGGAAAAAATATCGTTCAAATGCTTTTCCGCCTCACCAATCCGGCGAGCCTCAAGGTATGTCAGGACACTCATGAGATCCGTGTAAACCTTGATCTGGGTTAGGTGGAGTCTCGTCGCCCGATTCCGTACGGCCTCTAAGAGTCCGATCCCTCGGGCAGTTTGCCCGCAGATGCCGTAACACCACCCCAGGGTGGCGCAGGCGCGCAGGGTCGCCTGGTCCGAGGGCAACTCTTCGAGGTCTCCTATGGCCTGTTCATATCGCGAGACGGCATCCTTCACCAAGCCCTGCCAGAAGAGAAAATCCGTGGTAAAAAAAGCCGCCTGTTTGCGCAGGTCATCCCGCGGAAGCTGCTCCGCAAGGTCCCACGCCTCCTCGTAAAGGCGGCCGGCATGGGCATAATCCCCCTCAATCTTGACCACCTGGGC
>JAFDKD010000770.1 GCA_019307165.1 Deltaproteobacteria bacterium
GACCTCGTAAAAAACCAAAATTTGCGAAAATCGACCTTGTAAACTATCTGAAATTATTAAATGCGAAACCGTCAGGTTTTGTTATCAAAAAAACTGTTCTTCTCGCATCAAAATTGTAGGCATTTTAAAGCACCCGGACCACTAAACACTTGCACGCCTGGTCAGTGGGGTATAAAAAAGAGCTTGTAGAACGATTCCGATCACTTATAAATCACAACAAACAGGAGGAAATGGCTATGAAAATGAAATCAAATTTCACAAAGATGTTATTGGGTGTTTTATTAACGGCTGTCCTGTGCCTATGGATCGGCCCATCCGTTGCCGCCGGCATGGAAGACAAGATAGTAGTTGTCACCTCGTACCCGAAAGACCTGACCGGTCCGTTCAAGAAGGCCTTTGAGGCGAAATATCCAGGAACAACTGTGGAAGTTTTGCAAAAAAAGACCTCCGCTGCGGTGAAGTATATTCAGGAAACCGCGCAGGGGAATACTTCCGACCTGGTATGGGCCTCCGCACCGGACGCTTTCGAAGTATTAAAAGGTGATAATTTACTAAAGAAATACACACCTAAGGCCAAAGGAATCCCAGCCGAGATCGGCTCGTATCCGATCAACGACCCAGATGGCTACTATGTGGGTTTCGCCGGCTCCGGCTATGGAATCATGTGGAACAAACGTTACCTGAAAGCCAAGAAAATACCGGTTCCCAAGGATTGGGACGACCTCAAGAAACCGGTCTACCACGATCATGTGGGTATGTCGGCGCCGTCACGTTCCGGCACCACGCACCTGACGGTGGAAACCGTTCTCCAGGGTGAGGGTTGGGACAAAGGCTGGGCCACATGGAAGGAGATCGCCGGCAATTTAAAGATGGTCACCGAACGCAGTTTTGGCGTGCCAGAAGGCGTCAACAGCGGCGACTTTGGTGTAGGCATTGTCATCGACTTTTTCGGTTTCTCTTCCAAGGCAACGGGATTTCCAGTGGACTTCGTCTATCCTAAGGTGACAACCCTGGTTCCGGCTAATATCGCCATTGTTAAAAACGCCCCGCATCCGCAGGCGGCGGCTACTTTCATCGAGTACCTACTGTCCATGGAAGGACAAGAATTGTTGCTGGACCCGGCCATTCGTCGCCTGCCCGTCAATCCCGCAACATATGCTAAAGCACCCAAGGATTTCCCAAACCCCTTCAAGGATAAATCTATCGGTGCGGCAGTCAAGTTTGACGTGGGAATCTCCAAGGATCGCTATAATATCGTGAACTCGCTATTTGACGTCATGATCACATACAGGCGTAAGGATATAGCGGCAGCAACCAGGGCGATTCAAAAAGCCGAAGCCACCCTCGCCGGCAAGTCCAATGCCAAGGCCGAGGCTTTGATCAAAGAGGCACGAGCCCTTTTGACGGCAATGCCCATCTCCGAGTCCGAGGCTGTTGATACGAAGTTCCCGGGTGTCTTTACTTCGGATGTCTACAAGAAGCGTAAAAAGGCAGGCGTAAAGGTCCCGCCTCGACAAGCAGAAATCGAGGAAAAATGGGACTCCTTTACAAAGAAAAACTATGCCACTGCTAAGGCAAAAGCCGAAAAGGCGTTAAAGATGCTCAAGTAAAACTGTTGACCCAACCCGGACAAGCCGGAAAAGTGACTTTAGTCACTTTACTTTAGGACGGAGAACTCCAATAGCAACTTCCGAATTCAGAAAACAACCGGCGCTGGCGGCGGTCATGCTGTTCATCGCCTTGTTCCTGCTCATCTTTCTTATTGTCCCTGTGGTGAATGTGATTTTCGTTGCCTTTCAGGATGTGACCACCGGCCAGTTCACCCTCGTCAATTTTAAAGACTTTTTCAGCACCGCCCTGTTTCGTGAATCTTTCTGGAACTCTCTCTACGTGGGTGTCATGACGGTTCTAATAGCGTCGGTTTTTTCCATGCCGCTTGCGTACTTTACATCACGCTTTGAGTTTAAGGGCGCTGTCATTGTTCAAAGCCTCGGAATCATTCCACTCATTATGCCGCCCTTTGTCGGCGCCGTATCCATGATGATGCTCTTTGGACGAAACGGCAGCATCAATCTCCTGCTCGAACAATGGTTCGGAATTAACATCCCCTTCATGGAGGGACTCAACGGCGTTATTTTTGTTGAGAGCCTTCATTATTTTCCGTTTATTCTGATTAACCTGTCCGCGGCCCTCCAAAACATCGACAAGTCCATGCAAAACATCGACAAGTCCATGGAAGAATCAGCCCAAAACCTGGGGTGCTCTGGTTTCCGGCTGTTTCGGCGAATCGTTCTGCCCCTGGCCATGCCTGGATACATGGCTGGCGCGTCACTTGTATTTCTGAAAGTCTTCGACGATCTCGGCACGCCGCTTTTACTGAATGTCAACAATATGCTCGCACCACAGGCGTACCTGCGAATCGCATCCATCGGCATCAAAGACCCCATGGGTTACGTGATATCCGTTATTCTTGTTGTGATCTCCCTGTCGGCCATGTGGATGGCCATGAAGTCGCTAAAGGGAAAGGACTATGCTACCGTTCAAAAGGGCGGCGGGGGTCTGGCCAAACGCCGAATGCGGTCGTGGGAGAAGGTTATGGCCTGGTCCATCATCCTTTTGATTATGACCCTGGTGCTGGCGCCCCATTTTGGCCTTACGCTACTCTCTTTTGGGAGCATCTGGTCATACAGCATATTGCCCGATGCCTTCACTTTTGATCATTTTGTTGCCATTTTCACCGAAACGCCCGAGTTTATGACCAACACCATTCTCTATTCATTCCTTGCCGGGGTTATCGATATCGTGCTGGGTACGGCCATTGCTTATATCGCGCTGCGCACAAAACTGATCGGGCGAAAGGTATTGGATTACGTTGCCATGTCGGCAGTAGCGATTCCAGGGCTGGTGATCGGTATCGGATACCTGCGCACCTTCTTTGCTTTCCGCGTGCCATGGCTGGAAAATCAGCCGCTGGCCACCTGGTGGATCGTAATCGTCATTGCCCTGTCTATCCGCCGGCTGCCTTATGCGCTGCGTGCCTGCACCGCTGCCCTGCAGCAGGTGAGTGTTTCCCTTGAAGAATCCGCTGAAAACCTCGGGGCCGGAAAATTCTCGACCATACGCAAGATCGTAGTCCCGTTGATGGTCGGGGGGATTCTCGCGGGCTTTGTGACAAGTTTCGCCACTGCAGCAGTGGAACTGGGTATGACCCTGATGCTTGTGTCCAAAAGCGCAGACGGACCGCTTTCATACGGCATCTATGTGTATATGCAAAGTGCCGCAGGGCGTGGGCCTGGTGCTGCTTTAGGTATAGCGGCCGTAATTGTGGTCGGGCTGTGCACCATGATTTCCTACATTGTTGTTGATCGGCGTCAGAAAAAATACGGTATGAGAGAAACAAACTAAGAATAAGAGACCTTTGAAAAATGGTGGTTTTTGTTCGAGTTCAAGGAAGGCGAGAATTTCAACCAGAGGAATATATAGAATATTTCGAGGATTGAAATTTGAGCCTGACGTCCCGCCGATGGCGGGAGGCAAAAAGTGCCGTTTTGCAAAGGTCTCACTACAGGAGCCAAGACGTGACCAACACTGCGTACAAAAACGGAAACGATTCGGACTCGGGTGTCACTTTGGAAGGGATCAACCTTTCATTCGGCAAAACTCATGTTCTGAAAGGAATCGACCTTAAAATTGAGTCCGGTGAATTCTTCGCTTTTTTAGGGCCGTCCGGTTGTGGCAAGACAACCCTTATTCGCCTGATTGCCGGGTTCGAATCGGCACAGGCCGGTCAGGTGTTCATCGGGAACCAGGAAGTATCCCACCTACCGCCATGGCGGCGTAACGTCGGCATGGTATTTCAGAGTTACGCGCTGTGGCCCCACATGACGGTTAGAAAGAACGTGGCATTCGGATTGGAGGAGAGGCGCATGCCTCGCAATGAAATCAACAAACGTGTCGATGCAGCTCTAGATCTCGTCGACTTGCTCGATCTTGCAGATCGGCGTCCATCTCAACTCTCGGGTGGCCAGCAGCAACGGGTTGCTCTTGCCCGGACCGTCATCATTGAACCCCAGGTACTACTGCTCGACGAGCCACTCTCCAACCTGGACGCCAAGCTTCGTGTCCAGATGCGCCGGGAGTTACGCCAGTTGCAGCAAAAGCTGTCTCTGACTACCATCTTCGTCACCCATGACCAGGAGGAGGCCAACACCACCGCCGATCGTATCGCCGTAATCTACGACGGCATCATCCAACAGGTAGGATCGCCCATGGACCTTTACGACCAGCCTGCAAATCGTTTTGTTGCGGATTTTTTAGGCACTACAAACTTTATAGATGGAAAATTGGAAGAATCAGGGGATACTATACAATTTCACGCCGATAATGGCGAAGTGATTCCCATGGATGACACTCTTGATAGCAGCTATCGTGACCGTTGCAGCCTGGTAATCCGGCCTCAAAACGTTACTATCACTACGGGCACCGAAATCGAAGCAGCGGACAAGATTAGATTGGAAGGAACGATAAGCGATAAGGAGTTTTTAGGGAGCACGATCCGTTATAGTGTAAACATCCAAAACGATGTACTCCTGGCGGATGCTACCCATCATCAAGGACAAATTCCCCTTAAAAACGGAACCCCTGTAAATTTATATATAAAACGTAATCAGGTTATTATTGTTGGTGTTTA
>JAFDKD010000771.1 GCA_019307165.1 Deltaproteobacteria bacterium
AGTAAGTGTTCATTGGATGAAGGTCTAATTCGGCATATAGTTACATTTGGCACCCCCTTTTGAATATGGGAAAAGAAGTGTTGAAAAGTTTTTCTTGACAGGAAAATGCGAGACGTTTAATTAGATTATTAAAACATTTTTAGATCCACAAAACAGAGGGCGTCATGTCGGCAAATAAATTACCCGCGAGCGGGGCAAGGCCCGTAACCCCGGTTATGGAAGACTACCTGGAGGCCATTTTCGATCTGGGTAAAGAAAAAAAAGGCGTCAGGGTCAAGGACATCGCCAGGCGGCTGGGTGTCAAAATGCCCACCGTCACCAGCATGCTTAAGACCCTCAGGGACCGGGACCTGGTCGTTTACGAGAAATACGAATATGTGGAACTGGCGGAGGGGGGGGCGGATATCGGTCGGGAGATGAACCGGCGGCATCGCATATTGCGAAGGTTTCTGATGGAGGTTCTGAAGGTCGAGCCGGTTCAGGCGGATGAGGAGGCCTGCAAGATGGAACATGCCTTCAGCCGGGAGACATTGGACAAACTGGTCGGTTTTATGGCGTTCATTCAATCCTGCCCGAGAACCGGGCCGAGTTGGCTTGAGCGCTTCGATGAGTTCCGCAAACATGGCATAAGCCCGGAAAAATGTCTGTCGGAGGCCCCCTCGTTTTCCGAGGAGTTCAGGCACAAGTTGGAGCAAGGCAAGCCCTTGAAGAGCGGGAAGCGTAATGATGGAGATAAGCTTTCAGGACAAGTTGAAACATTGCGGATGCTCAAGCCCGGCGAACGGGCGGTGATCAGGAAAGTGACCACGGGCGGCGAACTGGGAAGACGTATCCGGGAGATGGGCATCATTCCCGGTACCGATATACAGGTGTTGGGCCGGGCCCCGTTGAAAGACCCCGTGAAGATTAAAGTGAGGGGCTACAACCTGACCCTGCGAAATAATGAGGCGAATCATATCATGATCGACAGAGGGGATGCCGAATGACCGGAAGCGATAAAATCACCGTGGCCCTGGCCGGCAATCCCAACGCGGGTAAAACCTCCGTTTTCAACGCGCTGACCGGTGCCCGTCAGCACGTGGGCAATTATCCGGGCGTGACCGTGGAGAAAAAAGAGGGCAGGGCCTTTATCGACGATCAAGAGGTTCACGTGGTAGACCTGCCGGGCACCTACAGCCTGACCGCCTATTCCCTGGAGGAGTTGGTGGCGCGGGACTTCATCATGGGCGAGCGTCCCGACGTGGTGATCGATGTGGTGGATTCATCCAATCTGGAGCGCAACCTCTACCTGGCCATACAGCTCTTGGAACTCGGCGTTCCCCTGGTCATCTGCCTGAATATGACCGATGTGGCCGAACAGCGGGGGATTCACGTGGATCCCGAGAAGCTGGGTCAACTCCTGGGGGCGCCCGTGGTCCCCACGGTGGCGAGAGGCGGCAAGGGCATGAAGGAGTTGCTCAAGGCAACCGTCGACCTGGCACGGCCGAACCCGACATGGGACCCGCTGAAAATATCCTACGGACCGGACGTGGACCGGGCCATTGACGAACTGTCGGATATCCTGCAGGGGTCCCGCCCGCGCCGGGGATTGATCTCCCCCCACTGGCTGGCCGTCAAGTTCCTGGAGGGGGACCCGGAAATTCTTAATACCGTTGATGAGGAAAGCGAATTGGGGCGGAAGCTCTTTCCGCTCCGAAAACGGCTCGCGCATCACATCCTTGCCACCACCGACGATGACCCCGAAAGCATCATCGCGGATTATCGCTATGGGTTCATCGGCGGCGTTTGCCGTCAGGCGGTAAAAGCGAAAATCCGCGAGCATCGGCTGGACACCAGTGACCGGATCGATCGTGTCCTGACCAATCGGCTGATCGGCCCGCTGGTCCTGCTGCTGGTGCTCTACGGGATCTATCAGTTCGTGTTTGTGGTGAGCGAGACGCCCGTCGCCTGGTTTGGATCGTTTTTTTCCTGGCTGGGAAGCAGTGTCGAAGCCATTATCCCCGATGGGATGTTTCAGTCCCTTATCGTGAGCGGTGTGATCGACGGCGTGGGCGGCGTGCTGGGCTTCGTGCCGCTCATCATGTTCATGTTCTTTGCCGTGGCATTTCTTGAGGATTCCGGCTACATGGCAAGAGTCGCATACATGATGGATCGATTGCTTCGTACATTCGGTCTTCACGGCAATTCGGTCATGGCCATGATTGTCAGCGGCGGCATTGCCGGAGGCTGCGCGGTCCCCGGCGTCATGGCCACACGGGTCCTGAAAGACCCCAAGGCCCGGCTGGCCACCATCCTCACCGTGTCCATGATGAACTGCGGGGCCAAGCTGCCCCTCTACGCGGTCCTGGTTGGGGCCTTTTTTTCGGGCCGCCGCGCCGAAATCATGTTCGCCCTTACCCTGATTTCCTGGGGAATCGTGCTGGTTGCGGCCCGTATTCTTCGCTGGACCGCGCTCAGGGGGGAGAGCGCGCCATTTGTCATGGAGCTTCCCCTCTACAGGCTTCCGACGACCAAAGGTCTTTTTATCCACACCTGGGACGCACCTGGCAGTACATCAAAAAGGCCGGCACCGTGATACTGGGGATTTCGGTGCTCATATGGGCGCTGATGAGCTTTCCCGGCATGCCTTCGGACCAGGCGGCCATGTGGGATGACCGGATTCGGGCAGCGGAAAACGAAGAAGTACGGATGAAGTTGTCGGCCGAAAAGGCCCGGGCCGGGTTGGCCCATTCCGCGGCGGGCCGAATGGGCAGGGCGCTGACCCATGTGACAGCCCCCTTGGGATTCGACTGGCGCACCAATGTGGCCCTGGTGGGCGGGTTCGCGGCAAAAGAGGTGGTTGTTTCCACCCTGGGCACGGCCTACAGCATTGGCGAGGTGGATGCGGCGGAGTCGGAGGGGCTGAGTACGGATGGTGTATGCTCCCTGCTTTGTCACGGTAGTGATGATCCGGCGGGAAACGGGCAGCACGGGTTGGGCGCTGTTTTCCATTGTCTACACCACCGCCCTCGCCTATGCATTGACATTCCTTGTTTATCAGGGCGGCAGGCTGGTTGGTCTTCAATGAATTTTCTCAGGACGATAAAGGCAAGACCTTATGTTCTTTCGTTTGCGCGTCCCATTCGAAGTATTCCAAAAAGATTACACGCGGAATCAAGTAAAATGCATGCCACAGGGAGAGGTGTTTTTTTGAGCTAAATGTTAGACACTTCTAATTCAATTAGAAGACTGGAACTTATTTCATTAGTGGAGGACCCG
>JAFDKD010000772.1 GCA_019307165.1 Deltaproteobacteria bacterium
GAGGTTTTCAGGCAGTATGGAGAGAACGGCTGGACGGCCGCGGCCCGGGACCCGGAATACGGCGGCCAGGGCTTCCCCCACATGGCGCGGATCGCATTGAAGGCCATGGATGACGGTGGGGAGAGGGACTTCTATACCGGAAAGGTGATGCAGGCCACCTATTATGCCGGGATCACCCTGCCCCTGACCCGGGCCCGGACAGAGACCTGCCTCAGGCAGGGCAGGGAGGTGGTGGAGATGCCGGAGGGGGCTTTTTAAGCGGGTTTGGCCCCGGAAACGGGTCTCTGCGCCGATTGTTGCGCCACAGCATGCGGATGGTGTTGCCGAAGCATGAAACGTGCATTATCTTTTATTCCAGATTGGAAGTTTTATTTTTAATAAACCAACGGAGGACGGAAATGAAAGTCAAACACATCGATCACATCGGGGTGGCCGTCAAAGACCTGGGTCAGGCGAGCAAATTCTATACGGACGTCCTGGGCATCAAACTTCAGGAAGAGGAAGTGGTGGCCGACCAGAAGGTCAGGGTGGCCTTCCTGCCCATTACCGACAGTGAGATCGAGCTGTTGGAATCCACCGAGCCTGACGGACCCGTGGCCAAATATATCGAGAAGCGCGGCGAAGGCATCCAGCACATCGCTTTCCGCGTGGAGAATATCGAAGAGGCCCTCGAAGAGATGAAAGCCAAGGGGATCAGGTTGATCGACGAGAAACCGAGACTGGGGGCGGGCGGCGCCCGGATCGCCTTTGTTCACCCGAAAGAGACGAACGGCGTTCTCATAGAGATTTGCCAACGGGACTAAACGGTTGTCGGAAAACGCCCATCTGCCGTTCGACGGGCTCACGGCCCTGAGCAAAGCCGAAGGGCTGCGTTATCCTCGCGCCTCGTCATGGCGGAATAAATCAATGACGCAGGGCACAAGGCGCATGGCGCAGGGGCGATAGGATTTGCTGATTTGATCGGAAACATTGTTTTCCATCCGCCCTATGCCCCGTGCCCTTTGCCGCGTTTCCCGGGCGTAGCATTTCAGCACCGATTGAAAACCGGACCAGGATAACTGTTAATATTTTTGGGTGCAGAGAAAGGGGAAAAGCCACATGTCCTTTAGCTTTCGGTGGCTGGGTACAGCCTGTTTTGAAATTCGCCTGGATTCGGGAGAGACCCTTATTCTGGATCCCTACATGGACGATGCCTTCAATTGCCCTCTGGGTTCGGACGACATCGAGCGGGCGGACCTCATCTGCCTGACCCACGGTCATTTCGACCACGTGCTGGACGTGGGTCGCTTGGCCCATCGGTTGGGGTCCACCGTGATCTGCAGCGACCAGGTGGCACGCAACATGATGAAGCGGTTCGATATCCCCGCGCATCAGATCATCGAAGCGGCGCCCGGCGAGATTTTTTTGAGAAATTCTTTCGGCATCGAGGTCGTCAAGGGCACGCATGTGGACAATCGAGCATATTTTGCGGAGCAGATGGGGCTCGATTCGCCCGAGACCATTTCCGATGACGAAATGGTCAGGAAGTTTTTTGAAATGCTTCCGGATGAGTCATACCGGGAGCAGTTTCTTTCCTACATGGGGAAGTACCCGCCCGGCAGGCAGCTGAACTTCATCCTCCACATGCCGGGAAACCTGCGTTGTTACGTGTTCGGTTCGGCCCCCGATCCAGAGCTTTTTTCCATTGCAGAAGCCTCGCGGGCGCAGGTGCTTTTTCTTCAGATTTTAAAAGACAGGGAGCTAGGGGCGGTCGATGCGGCCCGACGGGTCGGCGCATCCGTGGTGGTCCCCTCCCACCACGATGCCTTTATTCCCGGGCAGTCGGTTCCAGATGTGGAAAAGGTCCGCGAACAGATCGATGTCGAACCGGGCATGTCTTTTCTGGACCCTGAAGCGGGCAAATGGTACGAGATCGGCCTGAACGCGGAGGCCGTCTAACGGCATGGACAGAAACCTGCTGATCAGCCTGGGAGAGCTATCCGCCTATTTCCAACACTTGAACACGGCGTTTGAGGACTGCGGTGAAGGGTGGGCCCTGATCAGGATGGACGTCAGGCCCCATCACATCAACATGAACGGTGTGGTCCACGGCGCGGCCGTGGCTGTGGCCCGGTGCACCATTATGATATCAGGGGTAGTGAATCCATAGTAACCGGTTTTGAAGGACCTCACGCAGGGATCGTGGAATTGCCATGTTCTGAAGGTTGAGGTCAAGGTCGAGGTCGAGAAACAGAATAGGTAACTCTCAGCCTCGACCTCAACCTAAGCCTGTCATTCTTGGTCTGCATTTCAGGAATGACACAGTCGGGATATATTGATCTGGTCCCAAGGCCCAGGTTTCCCAAAGGGAACAAGAATGACACGTACTTACTCACACGAGCTGAATATCGAAATCCGGAGCATATCCGGCTGGTACATGATGGAAAAGGAAGAGCGGCTTTCCCATGGCGGCAGGGAATACCTGGTGGCGGTGGGACAGGGCGTCGTGGAGACCTCCTGCTGCGGTGTGGGGGGCTGCCGGTATGCGCTGGTCC
>JAFDKD010000773.1 GCA_019307165.1 Deltaproteobacteria bacterium
CGCGGCGGAGGGCAGGACGCGCCTGGCGGTATTTATCGGGTCCGCTGCAGCGCTGGTCCTGACATCCCTTCTGGCCGTGGTTTTCGGATCGGCGGTCGGCAGGGTGATCCCCCCGAAATATATCAAATGGGGCGCCGGCGCCCTCTTCGTGGCGCTTGGCCTGTGGATGCTGCTGGCGCCCGCCAAAGACTGAACGCCATTTGTGGATGGAAACTAGATAGGAGTAAGCCCAGTCTTGTTCTGCGGTGGCCAATTCATTGAGATTGGCATACGGTGCCGCGATCGTCTGCTATCATTCCTGCCAAAACCGTAACTTGTTGATATTGTGTTATTTATCAAGATTGAATTTGGCAATCAAAAGACTTCGATGCCTAATTTCAGCTAACGGACCTCGACTGCGGAACAGGTCAGCAGTCCAGTGTTGAAATACATGTCTACCACCCTTCCAATTTGGCAATGATATCGCTCATAACTTCGTCCGCACCTGCCCCGATGGACATCAGCCGGGCGTCGCGCCAGTACCGGGTGATGATGTTTTCGTTCATATAGCCCATGCCGCCGAACATCTGCAGGCAGCCGTCGGCCACCTCTCTCAGCAGGCGCGCGCCGAAGAGTTTGCCCATGGATACCTCCTTGGTCACGTCACGCTTTTCAATCTTCATGCGCACGATGTGGTAGGTCAGTTGCCGCAGGCTCTCGATGCCGGTCACCCAGTCGGCCAGGCGGTGGCGGAGGACCTGCTTGCTGATGAGCGGCTTGCCGAAAACTTCACGCTGCCGGATGTAATCGACCGTCAGGTCGATCATGTCCCGGGCCGAGACATACATCAGGGGCAGGCCGGAAAAGCGTTCGTACTGAAACTGCTTCATTTGGTAAATGAAGCCTTCACCCGGCCGGCCGATCATGTTTTCGGCCGGTAGGCGCAGGTCGTCGAAAAACAGTTCGCCGGTGTTGCTGCACCGCCAGCCGAGTTTGTCCAGTTCCTTGCTGACCCCGAAACCCGGCAGATCGGTCGGCACTACGAATAGCCCGAAGCAATGGTATCCGGGGCCGTCGTCGGTCCGGGCCAGCAGGGTCAGGAAGTCGGCCTGAAGGCTGTTGGTGATAAAAGTCTTAGAGCCGTTTATGACATACGAGTCCCCGTCCTTTTTGGCCGTGGTGCGCAGGGCAGCCACGTCCGATCCAGCTCCGGGTTCGGTAATGGCCAGGGCCGACACCATTTCCCCGGCGATGGCCGGCTTGAGATACGTTTCCTTGAGATATTCGCTGCCGAACTCGTGGATGGCCGGCGTGGCCAGATGGGTCTGCACCAGGATGGACGCCTGGGCCCCCATCGCCGGGATGTGGCCGAGTTCTTCCAGGAACACGGTGTCGAACCAGTCGTCCAGGCCCTGACCGCCGTACTTCTCGTCGTAGCGGATGCCGAACAACCCCAGTTCGGCGATTTTCCGAAAAAGGTCATGCAGGGGAATAGTGGTCGCTTCCCACTCATCCAGGTTGGGGTTGATCTCCCGGTCGACGAATCGTCTGACCAGGGACCGCAGGGCTTCATGATCTTCGTTGAAATGCATGGACGGCCTCCTCGGCCTCGGCTGGCGTGTTGGGGGAGGTGAGGGTTTGCCCGGTCTCAAAACACCGGCCAAACCGTCACCTTCACCTGTGGGTTATCCGTGAAAATACCCGACATCGTTTTGCGATACAGATATGGAGAGTATCTGACAAGAGTGGCGCCTTGTCAAACCTGCGTTAGATTAGGTTCTATATACAAGATAAATTGTGTTTAATTAATCAAAACATGTGCTATCAACAATGCATAATTTGGGAAATTTTGCTTAAATTTATACGCGTTCATCCGGGAGAGGCAACGACCCGTCTTAACCGCTTCGCCAGGGTTTCAGTCGAGGCAACCAGCGGGACACGCCTTCGCTGTATATCTCCCATTCCGTTCCGAACCGGGAAGCCGGCCAGGGCTCCTCGCTCCGTATGACGCGCAAGTGAAAAGAAACCGCCATTCCCGCCAGGTATACCGCGATGAGAGGCGACCCAAACAGAAGTGTGATACCGTGACAATGATCACCACACCGATGATTGCAAATAAAAAAAGGAGTTAACCCATGGAGAAAGTCGTTATCGTCAGCGGGGTGCGGACGCCCATCGGGAGATACGGCGGGACGCTTAAGGATGTGGAGGTGTACAGGCTGGGCGCACTTGTCCTGAATGGGGCGGTAATGCGGGCTAAGATCGATCCGGCCCAGGTGGAGGATGTCATCGTGGGGCAGTCCTATCAGAACGGGGAGTGCGCCAATGCCGCCCGGATGGCCCTTCTTGAGGCGGGGTGGCCCCTGGAGGTAACGGGCGTGACATTGGACAGGCGGTGCTGCTCCGGCCTGGATGCGGTTTTTTTCGGGGTGATGAAAATCCAGACGGGCAATGCGGACATCATCGTGGCCGGCGGCATGGACAGCATGAGCCAGGCCGAGTTGTATATCCCCGGCCACATCAAGTGGGGCCTGGGAGGAAAAAAGGACGACAA
>JAFDKD010000774.1 GCA_019307165.1 Deltaproteobacteria bacterium
AAAAGGCCCGGCTGGGCAGGAAAGAAGGTGGCCGATGAAGATCCCCTGGTTATCCAAGGCGCGCATTTCGAAAACGGCTTCCAGCCTGATGGCGGATTACGACTCCAGGATGGGATTTTCGGTCACGCCGCCCATCCCTGTGGAAGATATCATCGAACGTCACCTGGGGCTGACCCTCAGTTTTGACGACCTGGAGGAAAAGCTCGGCATGGCCGACGTCCTGGGCGCCACTTACGTCCGTTCGAGAAGGATCGTTGTCAACGAGCGCCTTCTGGAAGAGCGGTACGAAGGCCGGCTGGTATTTACCTTCGCCCACGAGGTGGGCCACTGGGTCCTGCACCGGGCCTATGCCGAGGAGGCCGCCAGGCAAGGCCGGGCGTCGGAGATGATCGTGTGCCGGGCCGGGTGCGCCAAGGAGCCCATCGAGTGGCAGGCCGACTATTTCGCCGCATGTCTCCTCATACCGGAGGCGGCGGTGATCCGGGCCTTTGACGCGGCATACGGCACGGATGCGCTGGTACTTCACAACGCCCAGCAGACCCTCGGCCGCCCGGGCCTCGGGTGCATCGAGCCGTGCGCGGAAAACTGGCCCTTTCTCGCCGCCATGGTCTGCGAGATCGGCGGGTTTACCAATGTGTCCAAACAGGCCATGATCATCCGGCTCCAGGACCTGGGACTGCTGGTCAATGCGTCCGGGGCGCCGCTCGGTTGGCGCAAATCGGATGCCCAACTCCATCCGGCAAACACAGTGTCGGCGAGCCGGCCCTTCTGATCTTTTGCACACCTCTCCCGTCCCCATTGCGCATGCGCAACGAGTTTTGACACACAAGACAGCTTACGCCGGCAACCGTTCGGAATTCGCGTCGGAAATGAACGTGGAGGCAGAGGGGCAGACGTAACAGGAGACCTGGCGGGAGTATCAGCTTACAACCGGATCAAGCAGTACCATGGCGATTTTCGCGGGACGCCGGCAATGCGCAGCAGTCGGACCATCATTTGTCGGGGATGATATAGCCTCTCATGTGGGCCTTCCCATCATGTTCGGGAAATTTCGCGAGAATGCTGTTCAGTATGTTTCCTTTGTGCTTCAAGTAGGCGCGGCTCTCGGAATTCTTGTCGTGCCGGACTTCCTGCCGAAGTTCCTCAAGCCTGCTTTTAACGACCTTGAAAAGCAGAGAAGCTTCCCTTTCCTCGAGATGCATTTTCATGGCGATCTCCTTTTTCTGAAGGGTGGCCACTAAACGCTTTTTCATTAGGTTTAATTATACCACAAATTTGCATCTTTTCAAATTCCATACTAAATTTAAAAGACACGCATTTTTTGCGAAAGGCAGGGAGACGATCATGGTGATGAAATCATGTAAAGGATGGGCCGCTGTCCTCGGGTTTATCGCAGTGCTGTGGGGACCGATCTCCACCCTTGGCGCTGAAACGGACGCGAATCCCGGCCCGGAAAACCGTGCAACGGCGGACAAGAGCCGCGTGGTTTTTCAGAACAGCTGGCCGATCGATGCCGAGGTCACGGCCATGGCCATGGGCGATCTGACCGGCGACGGCAGAAACGAACTGGTGCTGGCGGCGGGCATCGATATCCATGTCTACGCGCTTCACCAGGGGCGGCTCAAACCCCTGGCCCGGCACAAATCCTTCGACCGCTACCGATTCATAGCCCTGGATGTGGCGGACATGGATGGGGACGGCCGCGCCGAGGTCTATGCGTCCAGGTTCAATGAAGGAATGACCGCCCCTTCCTCCATGGTATTTGAGCTTAAAGACGGGGAACTCCACCCGTTGGTGAAGAATTCCGAGTGGTTCTTTCGCGTCATGCACTGGCCCGGCAAAGGAGAGATCCTGGTGGGCCAGCACAAGGGCCGGCCGGGCGATGTGGGCGGCGGCGGCGTGATCCGCGATTTCTTCGAAAGAAGGATTTACCGGCTCGCATGGCAAGGTTCGTCCCTGGCCCCCGACAAAGGGCCCCTCGCGGACCTCTCCAGGGGGAGCAGGAAATCCGTTTATATCTATAACTTCGCCCTTGGCGACGTGACCGGAGACGGCGCGCCCGAAATGGCGGTCATAGACAGGGAAGGCCGGCTTAAGATCATGGACATACAGGGAAATCTGCTTGCCTGGACCGATGCCGCTTATGGCGGCGCCGCCGGCTACATCTGGACGAATCCGGGCTGGGACGACAGCAAATCCCGCTCCATCCGCCAGCAATACCTCTATATTCCCCCGCGCGTGCTCATCAGGGACCTGAACGGGGACGGAACCAATGAAATTATCGCCGGCAGGAACAGTTCTTCCGGAATGGCCAGCCGTTTCAGGTCGTTTATCACCGATGGGGGGATCGAGGCGTTTTCCTGGAAAGGCGCGGGCCTGGTTGCCGATTGGGAGACCGCGCCCATGGGGGGCAGCTTGTCGGACTACACGATCAAGGACCTGGACAACGACGGCAGTGACGAACTGGTGGCGGTCATGCTGCAGAAGCGGAAAAGCGGGCTGTTCGAGAAAGGGCGAAGTCTTGTTGTAA
>JAFDKD010000123.1 GCA_019307165.1 Deltaproteobacteria bacterium
CCGGCACGGACCCCGGCCGGATGGACATCGTTCCCCACCGCTACGAGGCATCCATCCCGGATTGGCGTCAGGCCCATACAGTGGCCGATTTCGTGGTGAAAATGCAAAAAAGCCGCTATTTGCTCAAGTCGAACCCGGAAGCCTACTTTCTCGAAGGCGCCTACGTACAACAGGTCATGGGCAGGAGCGCCCGCGAGGGGGCCAAAACATTCAAATGGCTCAGGATGGGGAAAAAAGGCCCCTTTCTGAGCCCGCCCAGGAGCGCGGCCCTCGAGAGGCAGTTTTTTTACAGGCCGGACATCAAGGCGCGCCACGCCTGGGGAGGCGCGCTGGGAAACAAGTTTTTCTGGGAATCCCACCAGGGAGATATGGCGTCCCAGGCCAAATACCTGCTCCGAAGCCTGGATGACGGCGCAGGGCTCCTTCTGTCACCCGGGGACAAGGCAAGGCTCAAGCCGTGGGATTTCGATCAACTTCCCGTAAAGATCCGGAGGGACCTGGTCGACCAGGTTTACCGGCGTCACCCGGAGCATGTCCGAAACGAATTGTGGATGGCACTTGAAACGGCCCGGCATATTTCCAAGCTCAAAGCGAACAAGCAGGCCGTAACTCCGGAGACCGCGTTCAAGGAAACATTTACCAGGTATCACAAGACGCTGATGGGCGACATAGAGCTTGTGGACGGTGATGAGGCCATCCTCAAATGGGCCCGGAAGTCTTACCAAAAAGCCAGCAAGATCATGCTCATGGACAATGTCCTGCAGGCGGCCAAGCCCAGGTTCAAGGACTGGCTGGCCCCGGACATCACCGAAGAAGTGGACAGCTTTGACGAAAACGGAAAGCACAGGAAGGTCCGCCAATCCAAGGCCCAGATCAAGAAGCTCCAGTTTGCGGCCTTTTTTGAACTACGGGACTCCATCGAGCATATGGATGCTGAGACCCTGTCCAGGCTCAAACGTCAGAACCCCGATTTCGAGGGCGACATCCGGCTCCTTGAGAAACTGATCAAGAAACAGAAGGAAATGATGGTCCAACCCGATGCCGTGCCCCCCGCTGACATGATGCAGCGGCGAAGACAGGCGGCTGAAGAGGTGGTGGACGCCTTTGAGCGGCTGGGGAAATCCAGGAACGCCGGTTCGGTCCTTCGGTCCATCAAAGACGGATGGGCCGCGGGCCAGGCCCTGGAAACCTACATGCAGGGCAGAATGGTAGACGCGCTGGTGGACCTGTCCGGCCCCAAATACGGCATCGTCCTGGACGACATGCGCCTCAGGACCAGGCCGACCAACGCAAT
Source organism: Deltaproteobacteria bacterium (assembly GCA_019307165.1). GTDB lineage: Bacteria > Desulfobacterota > DSM-4660 > Desulfatiglandales > Desulfatiglandaceae > JAFDKD01. Next base: position 1,295 of record JAFDKD010000123.1, read on the forward strand.
GTTCATTTCGCCCATATGGATGTCCCGCATGGGAAAGGCCAATTCCCTGATCACCGTGCTGACCGCCTATGCCCGGAAGGGCAAGGTGGACGAGGAAGTCATGTGGCTCGCATTGAGGGAGGGCCTGGCCTACGTTCCCGTCCTGGGCATGGGCATGGATATCCAGCACGGGGGCCTCACGGCCACGGCCCAGATTGTCCTGACCCAGGTCATTCCGGGCTATGCCCCGGTTATGCTCACCATCAATATGGCCAAGGGCGTGGTCATGCTCGGGGGCGAGGCCCTTTTCGCCCCTCTCAAACGGGATAAAATCGTTATGGCCTACCTGGGTTACCTTCCGAAAAAACGGGGCGGCGTGTTCAGCACGGGCAGGCGGGAACGCATCTGGCTTCCTCGCAAAGGGTTGCTCTACGGGGTGGACCCTGAGGGCGTCATAAAGATGCCGGACAAGCGAAAGGCCTTCTTTCACTGGTTCAGGCCCCGCCTGGTGCGGCTGTTTGTGGAAAAATGGGGCGAGACCCCCGAGGAATTCGTCAAGGGCACTTCCACGCCCGGGGAGAGCCGGATTTGGGCCGCCGAGGAAGGCCGTTACCTGAAAATGCTCACGCACAAATATGTGCATGACTGGTGGGAAGGCACGGGCGAGTTCGCGGGGGATGCCGACGTGGTGGTCCATACCATGATGGCCGACCACTTCAGCCCGGAGATCAAGGGCGAACTGCAACGCATGCTCATCGGCGACTACCTGGACGGCAAGCGCCTGTTCGCGCAGGAACAGGAAGAAAAACAGCAGGCCCTGCAATCGGCGCTGGGCCGGGCGGCAAACCCGGATATCGGGCTCTACGAACGTTTCAAGCAGGGCGCGTCCGAATACATGGCGGCCATGCAGACCGCCGGCGAAGTCGTGATGGGAAAAATACTCGGCGATGTGCCGGAAATGGAAAAAGGAATTGAAATCACTGCCGCGCCCTATGTGGTGAAAAGGCCCGGCAGCGAGGGCAAGGAGATCTATGCCGTTGAGAGCATTCAGTTCCAGGCCAAGGTGTCGGCCCCGTCAACCGAGGCGCACCCCGCCCCTTTTTCCGTGCGTTTTGAGATCGATGCCGGAGAAAAGGCTGAACTGGACGCACCCGGGAGTTTCGGCTTTGACACCGAGGCCGATGAAGTTACCGTGGTAGCCAGCGTATATGACGCGAACCAGCGCTTTTATTTTAAGGAATCGGTCACGATTCCGGTGACGATGGAGGACGATCCGGAGAGTGAAGGGGGGCTGGACGATGTTTTCGATGCCCTGAGGGAACTGGCGGAACGGGCGGAGGGCATTTCGGAAGAGGCCCGGGCCCGGTGCAACGAGGCCGTGGCCCTTATCGGCCTGGCAACCGCAGGCGCGGACGAACTCCACCTGGCGGCCGAAGAACGGGTCATAAGAATCGGCGAACTCAACAACCGGCTGGAAGAAATCAAACTGCTGGCCGAAGGCGTGCGCCAGTCCCACGGCGATACGGAAAAAGCCGCCGTTGACACAGGGCGCATGGCCGCGGAATGCGAAAAACTCAGCGTGAAACTGTGCGAGACGCTCAAGGTCTATCGGAAATCCACCAACATCGAAACCCGCAAACGCCTGTACGAAGACATGGCGGCCATGGATTCGAAGCTCAGGGACCTGCTGTCAACTGCCAGGGAAAAGCCCCTGGAGGTCAGCGCGTCGGCTGAGGCGGCGAGGGACGGTTACGAGGAAATGAAGCAGATACTGGACGAGTTCCGGTCCCTGGAGGAAACGGAACGCCTGTCCGACCGGCTGACCGCTTATTTTGTGAACCTGGCCGATGCGGAAGACGAGATTGCCGCGGCCCGCGCCCACACGGGCGAATTTCCCGGAATCCTGGAAAAAAGAAACAACCTGCGGGACCTGGGAAAGGAACTGCTGAAAGATATGGATGACCGGGAGTTGTCCCTGGAACTGGAAAAAGACCTCGGCGCCCTCTGCCGCCGTATCGAGAAAGCGATCAACGATGCGAAAAACTGCCCCGACCAGGCCGAGGTCCTGATCGAACCCGCGGTGGCGGGCCTTGAAAGGGTCCGGCCCGGTATCGAGGCCGCCGAGGATATGCAGGACAAACTGCTGGCGGCGCCTGAACTCGATGAAAAGGCCACCGAGGGCGTCGGGGAAAAAGCGGAACTTGCCGAGTTTCTGGTGGATATGACCGAGGGATATTTCGAGCGGATCGCGGCGCTCTCCGCGGACGCGGCCTTTTGTTTCGCTTTTGCATCGGATATCAAGGCAAGCCCGCTCAAGGTGGAAGTGCCGAATGTGGAAGGCATGAGCACCAAGGATGCAAGCAGGGTACTGGTAAAAAAAGGCTTCAGGCCGGATATTCGTTCCGTGGCCAAGGCCAAGCAACCCGACCTTGCCGAACGGATCAAAAAACAGGTGCCCAAGGGAAAGACCAAGGTCGCAGCCGGCAGTGTGGTGGTCCTTCAGGCCTATGGGAAGTTTGACCTGCAGGAAGTCCTCGCCGATACGGACTGCTCCCGATGGCCCGGAAGCCTTCCCGTATGGAATAAGAAGACCAACAGGGCCGAGTGCGGGTGCCCCAAGGGCATGGCCTGGAACAAGGCCAGGACAAAGTGCATCGATTATCGCCGGGCCGCCATTGAAAGGACCGACTGTTCACGTTGGCCGGACAGCGTTCCCGTGTGGAACGGTAAGACCAACAGGGCCGAGTGCGGATGCCCCAAGGGCAAGGCATGGAACAGGGCCGGAACCAAATGCATAGACTACCGCCGGGCCTCTATTGAAAGAGCTGACTGCTCCCGTTGGCCGGGCAGTATCCCGTACTGGAACAGCCGGACCCAAAAGGTGGCGTGCGGCTGCCCCAAGGGAAAGGTGTGGAACAGCAGCAGGACGGCTTGCGTGGACCGACCACCCGCCGGCGATACCGCCGGGACCTACGGCGGCTCGACGGGCGCAGCGACGGGGGGCACCCGAACCGGGGGAGGCGGGCAGAGCGGCGGCAGCGGCATGAGCCGGATTGATTGCGAAAAGAAATACTGCCCCATATGCGGGGACGACGATATCGTCCTGCTGGGCCAATCCACCGATCCCCAGTGCACGCGGTGCAAGAAGAAATACAAGCGCAAGATACAGGCGTGCCTGCGCGGCGATACCCGGGGTAGCGGTAATACCTACGACAAGTTCAAGCGGTACAAGGTCTACCAATGCCTCAACAGGCGATGGAACAAATCCGCCGGAAAATATGATCAATGGTATACTTATCATGTTTACGGCCCGGGCAAGAAGTATCCCGGAGGGGAGACCATCGTCTCCTGCAAAGCGGTCACGGCCGCCATGACCGAAGTTCAGGCGGGTTTTGAAAGAGACAGGTTGACAAGTAAGTAAAAACGGAGTGAATCATGGCGTTCTTTCGGCCCACCATAAAATGTTTTCCAATTGCCTTACAAATGATGTTCATAGCGCTGTGCGTTTTGAGCATCAGTATTTGCAAATCCGCGTACGCCGTGGACGATGCCGATACCGGTACGCACGTCATTGAAGGCCGGGTGGCTGAGATCGCCGGAACGGATGCGGGCATACGGCTGAACTCGCCTGGATCTCCGAAAAAAGGCGACCGCGTGGACCTGGTCTACGTCACATCGACCGGCATGGAAATCGAAGTGGGAATCTGGGAGGTTACCGAAGAAAAAAACGGGCTGGTTTGGGCAAAGGTTGTGGATAGTTTCACATCCCCCCGACAGGGTTTAACGGCCAGGATATGGACCCGGAAACCGGAAGCAGAGATAACAGGCGACCCTCCCCATCCGAAAATCGCGCAGGGGACCGAAACAACCTCCACCGCACCGAAAGACGTGAAACCGCCCTCCCCCGCCGCTTCCGGAGCCGGCGGGGAAGATCAGGTGGATATCAAGGAAATTCAAAGAACGCTACGCGACCTCGGTTACGATCCCGGCCCCATCGACGGCATCTGGGGCCGCAAGACCATGGACGCGGTCATCGATTTTCAGGTGGACAGAGGGCTTCCCGTTGACGGGCGGCCGACCCGGGAGTTGCTTGACACGCTGAAACAGGCGCCCCGCGCGCAGAAAAGCGCCGGCGCCGGTTCCCCAAAGGCCCTTTCCGCTGGTGCTTCGGGCACCGGACCCGCCTCTTCCGCTTCCATGACCAATACACGTTTCCCGCCTGAAAAGCAGCGCTGGATCGATATGATTCGCTCAGGCAATGGTCCGGAAATCCGAAAAGCGGCGCGCACCATTCACCGGCATTACCTTGATGATCCGGCCATGCTTCGCGTCGTCAACGAAGAGCTATTGAAGGGGTTTAAGAAAAACACCAGGGACCGCAATTACATCGATGCCATGGCGTGGCTCTGCAATGTCCTCGGCGCGTCCGGCGACAGGCAATACAAGGCCACCCTGGACAAGGTGGCGAGGGAGGCGCCCCACCGCAAGCTGAAAAAATATGCGGCCAAAAATGCCGCTAAACTGAGATAAAATGCCTATCAATTGAAACCGGCAATTTGTGCTCGTGGTCGTTGTCGTAATCGTAATCGATTTCAATCATCATGACTATCTGCGGTAGCGATCACATGTCCGAAGCATGGCGGGATTGGGATTCATTATGGTTTGAATTGGCTGTCATCGTTGTCGTCGTCGTTGTCGTTGTCGTAATCGCCGTAAGGCGCCCAACTCTCTCCGACGGCATATTCGAGTGAAACCCGATAGACGTCAAGCTGCTCATGACCGAACTGCATGATCTCCTCGATTACGACAACGACAACGATCACGAGCACCGCTTCGCTGAGCACGAGCGGTTGTCAACGCAATATTCGTCCACTGAAAACCCGGAAGAGCCTTACTGAAAGGAGGCATGTATGAACATCATCAATCTGGCGGACGACAACATCCGGAAAAATGGCGAAAAACTGGCGATTGTGTTCAATGAAAAGGAATATACCAATGTCTGGATCGATGAAAAGGCGCGCAAATTGGCGACCGGCCTGAAATCGTTGGGCATCGGCCGGGGCGACCACGTTGTGGTTTCCATGCCCAATTCGCCGGAAGTCTTTGTCGCGTTCCAGGCCGTCTGGCTGATCGGGGCGGTGATCATCCCGATCATGTTTTTGCTCGGCGAAGAGGAGACCCGCTACATCCTGGACCATTCCGATGCAAAGGCGGTCATTACCAGCCATGATCTGCTGGACAAGATCGTCAATGCAAAGGAAGGCCTCGCTCATATTGAGAACGTCATCGTGCTCGACGGAGGGAGCGAAGGGGAAGGCATCGATTTTTATGACCTCACGGATCAGAGCCCGGCGGAGACAAACACCGAAGACATGGGCGACGACGACGTCGCCCTGATGATCTACACCTCCGGCACCACGGGAAAGCCGAAAGGGGTCATGCTGACCCATCGCAATCTCTACAGCAATGCCCGGGCGGCGTGGGAGTCCAACGAGTGGGACAAGGCGCCCGTGTCCGTCCTCTGCCTCCCCATGGCCCATTCCTTCGGGGTTGTGGCCATGAACGCGGGGAACCTGTCGCCCTACCCCGGATCTTTTGCCGTGCTCATGACCTGGTTCGACCCGGAGGAGGTCTTTCGCCTCATAGAAAAATATAAGGCCAACAACTTCATCGGCGTGCCCACCATGTACCAGCTTCTCCTGGCCATTCCCGAGGCCGACAAGTACGACACCGGCTCACTGGAGCGGTGCATCATCAGCGCGGCCCCGGTTTCCGAAGAGCTTTACAGGGCCTTTACAACAAAATTCAACTGCACGATGTACGAAGGGTACGGGCTCACGGAAGCGGCCCCGGCCGTTGCCTTGTGCCGGCCCGGCATGCCCCTGAAAAACGGGTCGTGCGGGGTGCCTCTGCCGGGGGTGGAAGTCGCCATCGTGGACAACGAAGACAACCCGCTTCCCGCGGGCGAGCAGGGGGAGATCCTGGTTCGGGGAGAAAACGTCATGAAGGGCTATTACAAAAGGCCTGAGGAGACAAAAGAGGCCCTCAAGGGGGGTTGGCTGCATACCGGCGACATAGGGTATCTTGATGAAGACAACTACCTCTTCATCA
>JAFDKD010000775.1 GCA_019307165.1 Deltaproteobacteria bacterium
ATTACCTCGTCCGTAAAGTGTTGACCGCAAACCAGCATGGAAATAAGCTTAACATGCCGGCACCCCCTGTGTCCAGCAAAAACTTATGGGACATGGTCAGCTTTGTAAAGGGGGAAGCTGGATGGAAGCTTATGGGGCCAAGGGAACGTTTCTTACACGATTAGACTGGCCGCCCCCCAGGCCCCGCTGAAATCTGACGCCTGTCGAAGATCCCGCCGTTGTTGAATGGGGACAGCCAAATGCTTCCAACCTTCAACCACGAAGCCCCACATCCCGCATCTCGCATCCTGTATCTTGTATCTTGCAACCCGCACCGCGCTACCCGTAACTCACAACTTATAACTCATCACTCATAACTCCCCAAAAGCCCCTTGTCCCTTGGACACTAAAGTATTACATTATCAGGTTAACGCAGAACGGAAGGGCAATTTTTCAGATGACGCTTTGTGCCGCCATAAAGCTATCCGTCCACTTTGTGGAGAGACAACTCTTCGAAGACGTGGGGTTTCAGGTGGAACCGGGAGACCGGATCGGCCTGGTGGGGCCCAACGGATCGGGCAAGACCACCCTGCTGCGCCTCTTGAACGGGGAGGTCCAGCCGGACAGCGGGGAAATCCGGGTCCAGAAGGGTATCCGAATCGGATACCTGCCCCAGGACGTTCACGAGTCGGTCGAGGGCCTCCTGCTGGATTCGGTCATTGCCGCGATTCCGGGGCGATCGGACCGCGAGCGGGACCTGGCGGGCGCGGAAAAGGCCCTCAAGGCGGCGGGCGGCACCGCTGAACAGGCCAGACTGGGCGAACGTATTGCGGAAATTCATCATGAACTGGACCGCCTGGACTGGACGTTTCCCCGGCATGAGGCGGAGAAGATATTGCTGGGGCTCGGGTTCGACGCGGCCGATTTGCAGAGGTCGGTGTCCACCCTCAGCGGCGGCTGGAAGATGCGGGCCGCCCTGGCTACCCTCCTATACCGGCAACCGGACCTCCTGCTTCTGGATGAGCCCACCAATCACCTGGACATTCCCTCCGTTCGCTGGGTGGAACAATATCTGCACCGCTTCAAGGGCGCCCTGATTCTGGTTTCCCACGATCGGGATTTTCTCAACCGGCAGGTCCGGCGCATCATCAGCTTCGAACCCGAAGGGATGAAATTCTATAACGGAAACTACGATGCGTATCTCAAGGCCCGGGCGGAGGAGGAAAAGGCCCTGGAGGCCAGGGCCCGAAACCAGGAGCAGAAAATCAAGGACGCCCAAAAGTTCATCGAGCGATTCCGGGCCAAAGCCACCAAGGCGAGACAGGCGCAGAGCAAGATCAAACTGGTCCGGAAAATGCAGGTGGTTCAGACGCTTCAGAAGGATAAACGCATCCATTTTGCTTTTCCCGAAGTGTCCAGAAGCGGCAGGGAAGTGTTGTCGCTCAAGAGCGTTTCAAAGGGATTCGGTGATCATCCCCTGTACCGGGACCTGTCCCGCAGTATTCTCAGGCAGGAACGGGTGGCCGTTATCGGACCCAATGGCTGCGGCAAGACCACGCTTCTGAGGCTGGTCGCGCATGAAATCGAAACGGACCGGGGCGATATCGCCCTGGGCCATGGCGTGGAGATGGGCTATTTCGCCCAGCATCACTCGGAGATGTTGAACCCGGCCCTGACGGTCCTGGAGGAGGTCTATCAGGTGGTCCCCGACGCGACCCTCGGCTATGTGAGAAACGTGTGCGGTGCGTTTCTCTTTTCAGGCAACGATGTGGACAAACGCGTGGACGTGCTCTCCGGCGGGGAGCGGGCCCGGGTGGCCCTGGCCAAACTGCTGGTCAAGCCGGGCAATTTCATGGTCATGGACGAGCCGACCAACCACCTGGACATCAAGTCCTCCGAGGTGCTGATCGACGCCCTGGAGGGCTATGGCGGGACCCTGCTGTTCGTGTCCCACAACCAGTCCTTTGTCAACCGGCTGGCCACCCGCATATGGGATATCCGGAACGGGGAGGTCATCGACTACCCAGGGAACCTGAATGATTATTTTAATTACATGGAAATGGAAGCGGACGCGCCGGGGGCTCCGGGCGGGGCCAAAGGGCGCCCGGACGGGTCTGCGCCGCCGGACGTTGACGGTGGCGGAAAGGAGACGGATCGGGGTTTCCGGGAGGACCGAAAGGCGCAGAAACGGCGGCAGGCCGAGCAGCGGCGGCTTATTCATTCGACCCTGAAGCCGATACGCGATGAACTGGAACGATTGGAGGCTTCGATTGCGGAGCTCGAATCGCGCCAGGAGGGGTTGGAGGAATTGCTCGCGGACCCTGACATTTTCAAGGACAATGCCAAAAGCATCCCCATGATCAACGAATATCACCAGGTGCGGAAAGCGGTGGAGGACATGCTCCTCAAGTGGGAGGACTGCCATGAAAGGCTGTCCGCCACTGAAGAGCGCCTGGGCATGAAAGAGGCGACAACATGAACATACCGGAAGAACACAAATCCCTGCTCAAGCAACTCGGATTGACCGAAGCGGACTTTAAGCATTT
>JAFDKD010000124.1 GCA_019307165.1 Deltaproteobacteria bacterium
GCGCGGCCGGGACGGGAGAGACTGGTCGCCTCCGGCCGTTTTCGATCACACCGTGTTAATTGGGCCCACCAACGTGGTGGACAGCATGGCGGCCATGGACAAGTTTGTGTTTAACGAAAAGAAGATTTCCATGGCGGAACTCTTGGCGGCCCTCGATGCGGACTGGGAAGGCCATGAGGAACTGCGCCACATGATGCAAACCATGGCGCCCAAGTACGGCAACGGCGATGACGGTGTGGACGCCCTGGCGGAACGCATTCATCGGGAAACGGAAGACGCCGTTGAAGAAAGCCCCAATCCCTTCGGCATCCCCTACAAAGGCGATGGGAGCGGCGTATCGGCCACTTACGGTCTGGCCGGTGACTGCGGCGCAACGCCGGACGGCAGAAAGGCCGGAGACCCCTTTGCGGACGGCACCATATCTCCCATGCCCGGCCTGGACCTCAAGGGGCCGACCGCCGTGCTGGGCTCCGCCGCCAAGGTGGGCACGCCGTACAATCAACTCCTGAACCAGAAATTCCTCCCCCATTTCCTGGAGGGGGAATACAAAGAACTGTTTTACAATTATCTCAAGACCTGGGGGGACCTGGGAATTTCCCATGTCCAGTTCAATGTGATGGACAGGGCCACGCTCCTGGACGCCCAGGCCAATCCCGAGGCGCACACGGACCTCATCGTCCGCGTGGCCGGGTACAGCGCCTATTTCGTGGACTTGAGCAAGGGCCTTCAGAACAGCATTATCGAGCGCACCGAGCAGGCCCTTTAGTTAACCGCCCGCTCGCGTCGCTCGCTAGATGGACAGGATAGAAAATCAGTCGGACAGTGGGACGGTAAGACGGTGAGGACGGTCGGACAGTAGGGCAGTCCGACTAAGTGTCAGGTGTCGGGTGTCAGGAAAGTCAGACATCATGAACGAGATTGTGGCGGCGAAGAGGGAAACATTAGGGCCGTAAAAGCGGGCTCACACTCGTTCCGCTTTAAGCGGAACTAGAGGCACAGAGAACACAGAGAAAAGATTTAGACAGGATAACAGGATTAACAGGACAAAAAGAATAACTCGCGCAAAGGCGCAAAGAAGGGCACTGCCGGTTGTACGGATCGGTGAAATGAGATGAGGATGCATGATAGAAAAAATGGATGGGTCAATTTTTTCAATTCATGCATCCTCATCTATACCAGTGCGCGCAATGGCCTCGCTCCGCGAGGAATTCACCGATCCTCCCAGGCAGCAATGTTTGATTAGTCCCTTACAAGCAATAGTAAAGAACAAGGAAAAGCTGCTAGGGGATCGACCATGAGAAGCATGGACTGCAACGGAATTGAAAAGCAAATAGATTTGTTTTTCTTTTCCGTTGCAGCCCATGCAGGCCCAATGACGCGTCATTGGGTCATCCCGCGCAGCGGGTTCCCTGGTCGATCCCACCAAAGCGGGAAATTTTCTCCGTGAACTCTGTGTCTCTGTGGTGAGATATCTTTTCCGCATTTCATCAGTGCATAGCATTGCGTCCGGCGGCAGCATCGGAGGCTATTCGATTTTTTTCTGACTTCTGATTTCTGATCTCCGACCTCCGGGGTATGGTCTCTGTGAGAGATATCTTTTCCAGATGGAGAATAGCATGGATTTTCGATTGACATCCGAACAGGAGGCATTTCGCCGGGAGTTTGCCTCCTGGCTCGAAAACAACACTCCCACGGACTTCGATCCGCAGCGTTTTCGCAACTACGATACGCACGAAGACCTGGCCCAAGCCCACCGCGACTTCCAGAAAAGACTGTCCGAAGCCGGCTACGCGGGAATGAACCTCCCCGTGGCGTACGGGGGGCAGGGAAGAAGCACCATGGAGGAGATGATCGTTACCGAGACCATCTCCCGCACCTGCCCCGAACTGCGGGCCCCCGGGGTCATTACCTTCGGCATGGCCGCCCCCACCATCCTGGTGTGCGGCAACGAGGCGCAGAAAGCGGAATTTCTGCCGAAAATTCTCGACGGGACCCATATCTGGTGTCAGGGCTTCAGCGAGCCCAATGCGGGGTCCGACGTGGCCAATGTGTCCACGCGGGCGGAGAAGGACAACGGCCATTACGTGGTGACCGGCCAGAAGGTCTGGACGAGTTTTGCCCACCTCGCGGACTACTGCATCCTATTGGTACGCACCGATCCCGGGGCAAAAAAGCACAAGGGCCTCAGTTACCTGCTCCTGGACATGACGCTCCCCGGCGTTGAGGTGCGGCCGATCCGGCAGATCACCGGCGAGGCGGACTTCAACGAAGTCTATATGGAGGATGTTCGGGTGCCCGAAAGCATGCTCCTGGGCAAGGAGGGCGACGGGTGGAAAATCGCACTGACCACCCTGGCCTTCGAGCGCGCCATGGGGGATGTGTCCAAGGCCGCGGCCTACGAGACGAATGTGGAGCGATTGATCGCCATGGCCCGGCAGGTCAGGCGAAGCGGCCGGCCCGCGATCGAAGACCCGGTTTTTCGACAGGATCTTGCCCGGTCCTATATCGAGGTAATGACGCTGAAATACAACGGCCTGAGAAACTTTTCCAATCAACTGGAGGGAGGCACGCCCGGACCGGAGGGCTCAATTGGAAAGCTTCTGTGGAGCGAGCCCTTCCAGAGGATCAACGAGGCCGCGGTGGATGCGCAGGGACCGGTCGGCCAGATCGCGGAGGGATCGCCCTGGTCCGTCCAGGAGGGGTTCTGGCAGTTCGGTTTCTTGAGGTCCAAGGGCAGCACCGTCGAGGCAGGCACTTCCGAGGTGCAGCGGAACATCATCGGCGAACGGGTGCTGGGACTGCCCAAGGATTCGAGCCGCGCGGCCAGAAGCAAAGAGTAGGGCGGCGGCTGATTCGCCGGTGAGGTCCCCCGGCCTTAATTGTCACAACGAATCGTATCGCACATTTGTTGCAGGTAAGGCCGGCAGAGATGAATGATTTACCCATTTTCAATCTTTTCTCTGTGACTCGGCGTTCTCTGTGGTGAGATATGTTTTCCGCCCTTCGTGATGTTGCATCCTGGCGCTGCATCCCTTAACCCGCAACGCGCAACCCGCAACGCGCAACGCGCAACCAGTATCTCGCATCAATTAACAAAGGTGGCCGTCCCCGGCTTGTTGTGAAACACACCGGGGATCAGATGCCGTTCCTCACCCGCTCTTTGGCGAGTCTCAATGCGGACTTGCGGGGCAGTCTGCCCCCGTTCCCCGCGTCTTCCAAAATGAGTTGTGTATTCCTGACCACCTTCTCTTCAACCATCTCAAACACCTGCGCCTCGCTTCCTCCCACGTACTCCACATACGAGTTGATCACGCCGCCCGCGTTGGCGACAAAATCGGGCACCACCAGAATGCCCTTTTTGTGACAGAGATTTTCAGTGGAAAACGACATGGGAAGGTTGCTGCCCTGCACGATCAATTTGAAATTAAGTCGGCTCACGTCGCCGTATTTAATCAGGTCGGGCTTTGCGGCCGTGATGAGGATATCCGCCTCGATATCCAGAATGTGGTCGCAGGCTGTTTGTTCGCACGTGTCCGCCTTGTGTTGCTTTGCATATTCGATGACCGAAGCGCCCTCCTCCTTGAGGGAGAGAAGGATGTCATAGTCGAGTCCCTTTTCGTAATGAACCGAGCCGTGGCTGTCCGATACGCCCACGAAAAGCGCGCCGGCCTCGGTCAGGTATTTGGCCGCCGACTTTCCGAGCGTGCCGAACCCCTCCATGGCAAAGGAGGCTTTGGCCAGGTCGAGGCCCATGAATTCCGATGCCACCCGGGCGGCCTGATACACGCCGAAACCGACGCCGCCCCCGCTGTGGGGAAGGCCTCCCATGGCTATGGGCTTTCCGGTGCAGGCATTCCTGTCGCCGTTGGCTTCGGCAAACCAGACCATATCCTGTTCTCCCAGGTACATGTCGGGCGCGGCCACGTATGATTCGGGGCACACGACCTTGATGGCGCGGGAAAATGCCTCCACCAGGGCCTTCTTTTTTTCGGGCGCGATTTTTTTCGAGTCCGCGATCAAGCCGGCCTTGGCCCCGCCGAAAGGAATGTCGGCCAGGGCGCATTTCCAGGTCATGATGCGCGCCAGCCTGGCCACTTCCATGGCATCCACGGTAGGCGTCATCCGTATGCCTCCCTTGCCCGGTCCCAGAACGGTGTTGTCAATAACGACAATGCCCTTCATGCCGGTATTCGCATCATAAACGGTAAGCGTTTTTTCCGGGCCAAACTCGTCATATTCGATCATGGACAGCTCCTTTGGTTGAATTTCGATCCGACGGACATTTTCATTTCAGATGTTCTTCCGTGTATAAAGAAAGCTCGATCATGCGTTCGAGGAGATCGTTCGTCTGAAGCCCTGGGAAGTTGTGCTGAACCAGTTCCTTGCAGAACAATCCGCAAATGTAGCGAAGCTTGCGGCGCTTCTTCTTGCCGGCATATACGAAGTCTCGATGCCCGTTGTTGATCACGACGATGTTTTTGTCCGCATCGAATTTGGAACGCCACATTTCCCCGGGGGCACGACGATAGGTATACCCCGGCAGCCCTTTTCGTGAACCTTCCGACCCCGTGGGTTGTTTAACCAGCGTATCGGTGATGGTGACCAGCGCCTCATCCATGCATTCGATTTCACCTTGTCGGACGAAGACCTTTAATGCGGTCAGGCACGGCTCTGAAGGCGCGACAAAAACAACCTTTCCATCATCGCCGCCCTGAAGTTGGCCTTCTCCGTCTACTATTTCCCAATGATAAACGAGATCGTCCAGGACGGTTCTTCCTGATCGATCCCGACAGACGGCACGGTATGTTTTGGTTTTATCGACCGACACCAGACTCGATTTGGGAGAAATCACGACGCTGAACAGGGGGCCCGCAAACTCAAAAAAGGCCTTTTGTCTGTTTTCATCGCCGCTGCTTTGACTGACAGCCCCGGCTTCTCCAACTTCGAGTTGATTCACCGCGGAGGAATCTCCAATCTTGGATGCCTCGTAAGAAACAGGAGTATTTTTTTTGTGGCCGCGTCCGCCATGAATGTCAAACCAGTCATATTCCTCCTCAGGAAGACGCAGGAACGCCTCCTTCAGAGCGCGTTGAACCTTGCGCAGAATCTGGCGGCTGGAGCGCTCCTCTTCCGCTTTGCGCTGCTCGTCGATGATATCCTGCAATCGCTTTTCGATCGGCACCAGTGCTTGGCAGAACGTTTCAAACCGGGCATCACGTATGATTCCCTGACGCGTACCCGGCGTAAGGTTAAGGAAAGGCGCATCAATGACTCCCTGGAGATACCCCGCGGTCCAAGGCTCCTTTTGAAAATGATCGATTTCGATAATGGATGGAAGAACGCGCGTGCCTTGCCGATACAGCCCAACCTGGTTGGCGGAACCGGGATCGTTGAGATACAGTTCCAGATAGATATCTTCCGATACTGCGCCGGCAGCCCCCACGTCATGTAGCAATCGGCCGGAAAACTGTCGAGGAACCACGGCATATTCAGCCCGTCCCGTTCGATCTATGACCCTGATTTTCACTTCCGACGCCTTGATGCGGTCCCTCAGTTCAGCGGCGAGATAATGCTGGATTTTTTCACCGGTCAACGACCGCAGGCCCGGCAACAGGGGGTAGATTGTGAGTTGCGTTCCTTCAAAGGGTATCAACGAATATTTCTTGATAACCGAGAATTCAGGGGAATTCTTTCCCATGGTCATTTCGTATGCGTTCCCATCGGCCCCGCAACTGGTCATATTTAGACTCTCGCCGACCGTCCAAAAGCTGAGAAGCCCGATCCCGAATTCGCCCTGGATTCCCGATGCGCCATCCGCCTTTAACCGCCGCTTGATGGAATCGCAAATGTGCGTTGCCACGTGCCGAAAATCGGGCAATCCTTGTTCGTTTCTGGTAATTCCTTCACCGTCATCGGCGATCTTCAGGTAGAATTCGCCCTTGCTTTTTCCCCTGGTGATGACGATGTGTTCGGCTTTGGCATCAATGCTGTTTTCCACGAACTCCGCCACTGCTTTTAGCGGATTGGCCTGAGAACTCGCGATAATGCTGATGGCATTCCAGTGGTCCGCGATGCGCAACTTTCCCGTGCGAGCGCCCGTTTTCTTGTTTTTTCGTCCGGTTTTCGCCATTACGAATCTCCACCCAGAATAACGGCCTCTATCTGTTCGACCCCCCTGAAGTGTCTGTCCCTTGTCAGCAGTGTGGCGCCGACCTCCATGCAGCCGGCTGCAATCCAGACATCGTTAATCGGAATTTTTGCGCCTCGTTTTTGCAGGGAGAGATAGATGATCCCATATCTTCTGGCCACACCCGCATCCACCGCAATAATGTCAACTTTCAGCCGGGTAATGAATTGCTGCAGTTTTCTCTCATTGAACTGCCGGCGCGTGCCTTTCATAAATCCAAAGTTGAGTTCTCCGAGGACAACGGAAGGAAGATAGAGTTGTTCGCCGTGTTCGGCCATGAAATCCACGGTCTCGGGAATCCCTTCTGCATAATCCGTGTAGATGTTGGTATCCAGGGCGAGTTTCATTCCCAATCACCTTCGTGGATTTCGGCAAATACTTCTGTTGATTTTCTCAATACCGCGGCCTCTTCATGCGAAAGCCAGCCGGCCATTTCCCGTATGGTTGTTTCCCGGTTTTTCACAACCCCCAGTTTTTCATCCACCGCTTCAAGAATGAAGGCTGACTTGGTCTTACCTGACTTCATCGCCGCCTTTTTGATTAATTCATCCTTTTCCCGGGATATTCTCAGGCTCAAAGGCATTTTGATCCACCTCCTTGTATCGCAATATTAAAAATTGTAATACGAAAAACGGATTTTGTCAATGGGTTGCGCGGTCGGCCGGATTGGCGGTCTAGGGCGTCAGAGGCGGCGCCGGCTCTGAATCAATAAGCGTCGCCTTCAATTCATCTCGCGGGTTTTGATCTATTTCAAGTCGAAAAAAAGATTGACATTCTGGTCTGGTCTGGTCAGACTATCAATCAGGAGGCCGATATGTATATCAGAACAATTTCAGAGGCCAAGGCCCAGCTTTCCGCACTCATCGAAAAGGTCGTGGCCGGCAAAGAGGTCATCATAGGGAAGGCCGGGAAACCCGTTGCCAAACTGGTACGTTACAAGGGGACCGGAAAACCCCGTCAACCGGGGGCCCTCCGAGGCAGGATCAAGATCGCCGATGATTTCGATGAACTGCCCGATGACATAGCCGAGGCGTTCGGCATGGTTGATCGATGAATCTTCTTCTGGACACACACATAGTTTTATGGTGGCTGGACGATGCGCCCTCGCTCTCCGTGAAGTCAAAGTCGCTGATCGCAGATCCACAGAACCTCGTCTTTGTCAGCGCGGCCGTGATTTGGGAG
>JAFDKD010000776.1 GCA_019307165.1 Deltaproteobacteria bacterium
ATGGCTCTTCCCGCCAGGTAGCGAAAAGAGACGGTGTCTGATTCGAAGCGGACGGGTGCTCCCGGTCTCTCTGCCTGCGGGCCAGTTTCCACAAAAGCATGGAGCGGCTCTCGTCCGGGGCCAGGCTGTCCAGGGCGCCGGCGTGTATCAAGGATCGCGTCTCAGCCTCATCCGGGCGCACGCGGACATAAAAATCATCAAAGCTGGTATAAGGGTCTGGCGTGCGGCTGGTGATAATCCGTTCCTGCGTATTCCCGCTCAACCCTTTTATGGCCATCAAGCCCACCCGCATGGCCTTTTTCCGGCCCTTCCAGTGAATCCCGCTCAAATTCACGTCCGGGGGCAATACGGTCACACCCATGCGCCGGGCCTCGGATACGTAGGCGAACGCGCTGTAAAACCCGCCCTGGTTGCTGATTACCGCGGCCATGAATTCGGCCGGGAAATGGACCTTAAGATACGCGGACTGAAACGAGACCCGGGCGTAGCTTGCGCTGTGCGGTTTGCAGAAAGAATACCCGCCAAAACTCATTATCATGTCCCAGACAGCGCCGATCCGGGATTCACTCACTCCCCGCTCCCTGGCCCCTTGAAAGAAACGCTCCCGGTAATCACGCAGGGCCAGTTCCTTATCCTTTTTGGACATGACCTTGCGCAGACCGTCGGCGTCGGCAAACGAAAAACCGGCTATGGCCACGGCCACCTTGGAGACGTCCTCCTGGTAGACCATAATGCCGTAGGTCTCATCCAGGATTTCGTCCAGCAAGGGATGGATCGGGTCCCACTCCCCGCCCTTCAACCGGCGCAGATACTCCTGGATGAACTCGTTGGCTGCGGGCCGGATGATGCTCGAGTGGATGACCACGTGCTCGAAATCCCCGGTCCCGGCCTTCTGCTGGAGCAAACGCGTGGCCGGACTCTCGATATAAAAACAACCCATGGTCCGTCCCCGGGCGATGGCCTCCTGGGTTTCCGAATCGTCCTCCGGCTCCCATTTGGCCTCGTCAAACGGTTCACCGTTTGAAAGAACATTAGCCACGGCATCCCGTATGACGGCCAGGCTTCGGTTTCCCAAAAGGTCGATCTTGACCAGCCCGCCGTCTTCCGATCCGTCCTTTTCCCACTGTACAATGGGCACTCCCTTGGGCGCTTTCTCGATGGGCACGTATTCGCTGATAGGGCGGGGTGTAATGATCATACCGCCCGAATGCACGGAAAGGTAGCGCGGAGTACCCACAATTTTCTGGGCGATCTGCAATATCTCGGGCCAGGGATCGGGAAAATCCAGATCCCGCATCTCGGGCAGGGCCTCCAGCCGGGCTTTAAGATCCACGCCTGCCTCACGGCTGCGCCAGAACCAGGGCAGGCGCTTGGCTACCTGGCCTATCTCGCCGTCCGTGAGCCCGAACACCTTGGCCACCTCCCGGATTGCCATGCGCGGCTTGATGGTAACGTGGTTGCAGACCATGGCCGCGTGCCCGGCGTACTGTTCGAGTACCGACTCCAGGACGTCATCCCGCTCGTCCCAGGCGAAATCAACGTCAATGTCCGGTGGGTCGGTTCGGTCGGGATTGAGGAATCGTTCAAAAAAAAGATTGTGCTTCAAGGGGCAGACATTGGTGATACCCAGGCAATAAGCCACAAGCGAGGCCGCCCCTGACCCGCGTCCGCAGATGCGCGGGCTGCGCTGGACAATGTCCTGCACCACCAGAAAATAGGTTGAGAAAAACTTCTCCTCAATCATGGTCAGTTCGTGTTCCAGGCGCTCCACCACGGCCTCGGTCAGATCATTACCATATCTGCCGCGCGCTCCTTTATAAGCCGCCGCGCGGAGTACGTCCGCCGCGTCTCTTTCGTCCGGATCGTACCAGGGAGGCAGGGTGGCCGTGTTGTCGGGACCGGTGAAGGTGAGCCGCTCCGCGATCTCATGGGAAGCCGCCAAAGCCTCGGGCCAGATTGCAAACCGGCGGCGGTATTCCTCAAGGTTTGCCAGCCAGGCGCTGGGCGAGGCCGTATCAGCGTCTTTCAGACGGGAAAGCGAGGTGTTGAGATCAATGGACCTCAGCACACGGTGAAGCTCATAATCCTCGGGGTCGAGAAAATAACTGCCGGGCATTGCCACCGCGGGCAGGCCCAGATAGCGGGCCGTACTGCGGGCTTTTTCAGAAACTCCGTTCGGCCCGTTGATCAGCGCCGCGGCCGTGGCCATCCCGGCCTCATGCCAGGCCAGGAGCAGACTGCAATCATCCGTGAGCGTAACCAGGCCGGAAGCATGCTCCATTACGGTTGATTCGAGGGAAAAATCTTCGTCCTGATGCCGCCGGGTCAGTAACCGGCAGAGGTTCCGGTATCCTTCATCATTCTCCACCAGGCATATGGCCCGGCGTTCAGTATCCGGTTCGGTCACCTCCGCCCCCACAATAGGGGTGATCCCGGCCCGCTCACAATTTTTCAGGAACGGCCACAGCCCGTAGAGATTGTCCGTGTCAGTCAAGGCCAGGCGAGTGAAACCACGCTCGA
>JAFDKD010000777.1 GCA_019307165.1 Deltaproteobacteria bacterium
CGGGGTTGAAACCGGCCCGAGCCGCTTTTTCCTGGGCCCAGGGCGGCAAAGTGGCCAGTCGGCTCCATTGCCAGGCCAGGTTGACCGAGCCCATGCTGCGTCCCAGCGTCTTGGCAAGAATATACTGCATGGCCCGGCCGGCACCTGGGTTTTCTCCCACAAAGGCCATCAATTCCGCGCCGAAACGCAGGCGATCCCCGTTGTCCGCTGCTTCGTGCAATTTTTCAGGGATTTCCGGGACCAGACCGAGGGCGTCGGCTATCCGCGTAAATATTTCAGCCGCCTCGAGCTGTTCGCCTTCCGGTTTAACCACGGGGTGACGCACCTGCATGAAAATATCGGGAAAGCCATGGGGCTGCATGCCGGCGTCGTAGGATTCATAAGCCGAAAGCGCGGGCAGGACATAGTGGGACAAGGCCGCGGTTTCTGTCATTGCGATATCGACCGTGACGAGTAGGTCCAGGGCCTCGAAGGCTTTCTTGTACTGGCTGGTGTCGGCATAAGAGCGAAGCGGGTTGGACCCGCTGACAAATACCGCCCGGAGGCGGTCCGGGTGGTCGTTTAGAATTTCTTCAGGTATGACGTTGGGCGGATACAGGTTGGTGATGGGGAAAAAGTCCGTGGCCACGGTGCGCCAGGCCAGGGACTCCTTATCCCTGTTGCGCACTTTTGTCGGGCCGCCGCTCATCAAACCGGTGCCGAACAGGTTGCCGCCATTAACGCCTATCCGGCCGCAGATGGCCCTTAACACATTTTCCAAATATGAAATGAGGGTGCTGTGGCGGTTCATAAGTACGCCCAGGTCACTCTCGTGGCTGGACCGCCGCGTAGTAAAAAGACGGCAGACCTCGACCACCTGATCATAAGTCAACTCGCAAACCTCGACGGCCACGTGGGCGTCGAAGTTCTCGAACAAAGAACGGACTTTGTCAAACCCGCTGACGTGCTCGTCTATGTACGCCTGGTCCTGCCAATTGTTTTGTAAGATGATGGCAATCATGGCCCGGTATAACAGCGCGTCCGTACCCGGCCTGATGGGCAAGTGAATGTCGGCCAGCTTGGCGGTTTCCGAAACGCGCGGATCGACCACCACCAGGATGTTCTCCGGGTCCTTGGCAAAAGCGGGCCAATGCTTGCGGGCGCGGGGGGAATGATGGCTCATCATGGGGTTTTTGCCCACCATGAGGACCATGTCCGTATGCTCCAGGTCAGGTACGGTGTGACGGTTCTGATTGCCGAAACACTCGCCGTCCGCCCAATACCGGCCAGTCAGTTCCTGGGCCAATGCATTGTAAAAATACTGCGACCCCATGGCCCTTAACAGGCCGACAGAAAAAGGCCCTTGGGACATACAGGCTACTGTGCCACCGCCCATCAGGGCCAGCGAGCGGGGTCCGTGTTCATCGACAATGGCTTTGAGCCCGGCCGCTATCTCGTTCACGGCCTGGTCCCATGAAATCCTTTCAAACCGGTCCCCCACCCGTTTCAAGGGATATAGCACGCGGTCTGCATGATGCTGGTGATAGCGGATATTGAGACCCTTTCGGCAGACGTATCCCTTGCTGTTCAAGTTGTCCTTGGCGCCCCGGCTTTTGACAATTTGGTTATCCTCGATGCGAACTTCCAGCCCGCATAAATTGGCTCACAGCACACAGGTCGTTTTTTTCCACTCGGTCATTTTCCGCTCCTTTTTAAAAGATTTGTTAGTCGAACCACGCAGTAGGCGATTTGATCTGGAATTATGGGGCAATCACCGTGATCTCCTTTTTTCAGGCTTCCTGAACCAGTCATTTGCCATTTGTAGAGGCATTGGGCTTGGCCAAGCGGCTTGTGACTCGTACCCAGGAAGCGATTTTTCGCCAAACGGTCTGAAAATGGGCCATTTTTCTAACTTTCGGACATAATAATCCCCAGACATGCTCATCGTCAAACAGAAAACCATTCGCCAGCCATGGCCTAACACCGTCTGATAATGATGGCGCAATTGGAATGCCGATGTTTCGTGGACCAACCAATAAAGGCTATGGCAGGAGACGCGAGATGCAACCTTTACTATTCTGCGGATCAACCATTCCCATTGGGGCATGATGGCGGCTGATACCCTGTTCGGCGCGACAAGGGTCCGATGGATCCAAAGGCGTCGGAAAGGCAAAACGCAAGCAAATGACTTAACGGACAATTAAGGGTGTGATTTTATCTTTGAATGAGGTGGAGCATGGGCGAGGTGTGGCTCCGTGTCAACTTGGAGCTGAGCACAAGATTTTGTATGTCGTTCCGACACCTTCTGGCAACATAACGTGCCATAACTTATCTATCCGACATCACGTCATTATTGAATGTATCCTCCGGCAGGCACAGGATTTTGAGAACCTGATAAGTACCTAACCTTAACAGAATACACACGCTCACCCGGAAAAAATATTAGAGGAGACCACTTCTCCGCCTCCCGTGTGACTTACCTATTCGAAGAAACCCATCAACCGCTTGAGCCTTTTAACCGCCCTGGGCAGTAAATCCCC
>JAFDKD010000778.1 GCA_019307165.1 Deltaproteobacteria bacterium
GGCCCGGGAATTGACACGGAAGGTGTATTGCCTGACAAGGAAAGAACGTTTTTCCAAGGATTACGGACTGAAAAGGCAGATACAAGACGCTGCCGGCTCATCAATGCACAATATTGCCGAGGGTTTCGATTCCGAATCGAATGCGGAATTCATCCGTTTCCTAAGATACGCAAAACGTTCATGCACCGAAGTTCAGAGCGAGTTGTATGTTGCTCTCGACGAAGGGTACATACTCCAAAACGAGTTCAAAGACGTTTACGAGCATGCCGGAAGAGCCCGCGCCGCAATTCGCGGTTTCATAAACTATTTGAATAAATATGGGCAACAGCAAAAAGCATCCGACCTAGAACCTTTGAACCTGTTTTAGAGGTTCAAGGTTCAAAGGTTCAAAGGTTCAGGGTTGAAGGAAGAAAACCAACCGTGAACGGTGAACCCAGAACCTGTTTTAGAGGTTCAAGGTTGAAGGAAGGAAACCAACTGGGAACCTGGAACCCTGAACCCAGAACCTGTTTTTGAGGTTCAAAGGTTAAAAGAAAAACCAGCCGGGAACCCAGAACCCTGAACCCAGAACCTGTTTACCTTCTACCTTCAACCTTCTACCTAAATACAGGGACCCCCTCAGTGGACGTAAAACTCAGTTCTCAGGAAACGGAAGAGATCAGGACCCATCTCAAGGTCCCGGCGTGCTATCAGTGCAAGCGGTGCACCAACGGCTGCCCCGTGACCTTTGCCATGGATCTTTATCCGGATGAGGTGATCCGGAGGATCAACCTGGGGCACATGGACAAGGTCTTGACGTGCCGTACCATCTGGATCTGCTCGGCATGCGAGACCTGTACCACCCGGTGTCCCAATGAGGTGGATATCGCGGGCGTCATGGACTTCATGAAGGAGATGGCGCCGGCCCACGGGGTGTCGGCGCCCGAGGCGAAGACCCGCATTTTTCATGAGAGTTTCCTGCGTGAAATTGAAAAGCGTGGCCGGGTATTTGAGGGCGGGCTGATGCAGCGTTACATGATCCGGAGCGGCGAGCTTTTCCGAAAATCGATGAACGGTTCCATCTTCGAGGACGTGTCGCTCGGTATCAAACTGCTCAAGAGGGGCCGGATGCGGCTGCTGCCCGAAAACATCAAAGGCAGGAAGGACGTGAGGGCCCTTTTTCGGGACGAGAAATGAGAGTCTCCTACTATCCGGGTTGTTCGCTGCGAGGCACGGCAAGGGACTATGCCGCTTCAGTGGAAGCCGTATGCGGTCTCCTGGACATCGAGCTTTGCGAGCTTGAGGACTGGAACTGCTGCGGGGCGACGGCCGCCCACAGCCTGAACCGGCGTGTATCGGTCGATCTGGCCGGTCGAAACCTGGCCATCGCGGAAGCGGCCCGGATCCCGGACCTGGTGGCCCCGTGCCCCCTGTGTTTCAACCGGCTCAAGAGCGCCGAACATGAGTTGACGGGCGGGCGAAGGGACGCGTACCGCGTTTCCATGGCCGGAGACAGGGTAACCGTCTGGGACCTGGCCAATTTTCTGGCCGCGGAAAACCTGCTTGACAGGATGGAGGCGCGAATTCAGCAGGACCTGACCGGGTTGAAGGCCGTATGCTACTACGGCTGCATGGCCAGCCGGCCGCCCGATATCACCGGGGAGCGGCTGTACGAGAACCCCATGAGCATGGACCGGGTCCTGGAGCGGCTGGGGGTCGAGGCCATTCAGTGGTCTTATAAAACGGACTGTTGCGGCGCCGGCCATCTGGTGGCCCGGCCCGACATCGTTTTTGCGCTGGTGGGAAAGCTGTACGAATCGGCCCGCAGGGCGGGGGCCGACTGCATGGTGGTGTCGTGCCAGATGTGCCAGGCCAATCTGGACATGCACCAGGACAAGATACTCAAGGAGATGGGCGCGCATTACCGTCTGCCCGTGCTCTATTTCACGGAGTTGATGGGTCTGGCCCTGGCTCACAAAGGGGCGCCCAAGTGGCTGAAGCGCCACATGGTGGACCCTTCTCCCCTGATCGCGGAGAAATGCGGTTTTGGCGGATGATGGAGGGCGCCACGAAGAACCCGGCGCGGCGTAGCCATAACCAAAGATATCACCACAGAGCACACAGAGGTCACAGAGAAAAGCAAGAATAGGCGAAAACGGTGGCATTGTCTTTCATGGGGGACATAAAACCAAAATCTATGACCATAAACCCGCACAATTGAGGCCGGTATCGCGTAGAAAGCTATTAGGTCATAAAACTCACATCAAGTCCTTTGTAATTTTTTTCTGTGATCCCTGCCTGCCGCGCCGTAGCCTTGGCGAAGGCTGGTGCTCTCTGTGGTGGATATTTTTATTATTAAGAAACATGATTTTCGTGTATTTCGTGTGTTTCGTGGTTAAACATCATGGGTCATAAACAAACGGATAAAATCGGATCGGTCATGGTGGTGGGCGGCGGCATTGCGGGCATGCAGGCCTCCCTTGACCTGTCCAATGCCGGTTTCAAGGTTTACCTGGTCGAAAGCGGCTCGAGCATCGGCCAGTTGGACAAGACCTTCCCCACGAACGACTGCTCCACCTGCATCATATCCCCCAAACTCATCGAGGTGGCCAAGCACCCCAACATCCACATCATGGCCTATGCCGATGTCCTTGAGGTAGCGGGGGGCCCGGGCCGGTTTCGAGTGAAAGTGCTGAAAAAGGCCCGGTACGTGGACCCGGAAAAATGCGTGGCCTGCGGCATCTGCGCGGCCAAATGTCCCAAGAAAGTGTCTGATCCGTTCAATCGGGGTCTCAATCAACGAAAGGCCGTGTATTTGAGCTTCACCCAGGCCATACCCGCCGTTTACACCATAGACAGGGACAGCTGCATCTATTTTCAGAAGGGGAAGTGCAGGGCGTGCGAGAAATTCTGCGAAAGCGGGGCCATAGATTTCAGCCGGCAGGACGAGATCGTGGACGTCGAGACCGGCGCCGTGGTGCTGGCCCCCGGATTCGAACCCACGGACCCGAACCTGCGTCCGGAGTTCGGGTACGGCCGTTACCCCAATGTCATGACCAGCATCGAATTCGAACGGGTCCTGTCCGCGGTCGGTCCCTATGAAGGGCATATCCAGAGACCTTCGGACGGCAGGGCCCCCGTGAAGGTGGGCTGGGTCCAATGCGTCTGCTCCCGCGATGCATCCATTGAAAAAGACTACTGCTCCTACGCGTGCTGCATGGCTGCCGTCAAGCAGGCCGTTATCGCGGGGGAGCACGACAGCCGGATCGAACCCACCCTGTTTTTCCTGGATATGCGTGCCCAGGGAAAGGGATTCGACAGATACACCGAGCGTGCCGGGTCGGCGTACGGCGTTCGATTTGTCCGAAGCATGATATCCCGGATCGTCGAGGACCCGGTCACCCGCGACCTGAACGTCCGTTACCTGGACGAACAGGGGAACTTTCAGGACGAGACCTTTGATCTGATGGTGCTGTCGGTCGGTTTCACCCCGCATCCGGAATCGCGGGCCCTGGCGGAGCGGATGGGTGTGGCCGTGGATTCGTTCGGTTTTTGCGAGAACCGGCCATTCAACCTGGTTTCCACCACAAGGGACGGCATTTATGTCTGCGGCGTGTTTCAGTCCCCCAAGGACATTCCGGACTCGGTGGTCCAGGCGAGCGGGGCATCTGCGGAGGCCATGGGCCTGCTGGCCGAGGCCAGGGACACCCTCACGGCCGAGGAGGTCTATCCGGAGGAGCGGGTCACCGTGGGGGAAGAACCGCGCATCGGGGTCTTCGTGTGCCACTGCGGGAACAACATCGCCGGCGTGGTAAATGTGGACGAGGTCACGGAATACGCCCGCACCCTCCCCCACGTGGTCTATGCGGACCATCTCCTGTTTACCTGTTCCACCGACAGCCAGCGCAACATGCAGGCGGTCGTTGCCGAACACAGCCTGAACCGGGTGGTGGTGGCTTCCTGCTCCCCGCGGACCCATGAATCCCTGTTTCAGGACACTGTCCGCAAGGCGGGGCTCAACAAGTATCTGGTGGAGATGGCCAACATTCGCGACCAGTGCTCCTGGGTCCATGCGGAGTTTCCGGAAAAGGCGACGGAGAAGGCCAAGGACCTGGTGCGCATGTCCGTGGCGAGAAGCGATCTCCTGGAGCCGCTTCACGACTTCCCGTTCGATGTGGTCCAGCGGGGCCTGGTGATCGGCGGCGGCATGGCCGGTATGACCGCGGCCCTGAATCTGGCGGATCAGGGATTCGACGTGGTCCTCGTGGAAAAGGAGGCCGAACTGGGGGGAAACGCCCTGGAACTGAGGTACGGCCCGCGTGGCGAGGACATCGGGGCGCATCTGCGCGCCACGATACGAGAGGTGGAGGCCCATCCCAACATCCGGGTACTGCATAAGGCCGTCGTACGGGGGACCGACGGACACGTGGGCAAGTTCACGACCCGAATCGAGGTGCCCGAAGGCGAGGAGCATGTGGCCCATGGGGCCGCCATTGTGGCCGTGGGCGGAAGGGAACATCAACCGGACGCGT
>JAFDKD010000779.1 GCA_019307165.1 Deltaproteobacteria bacterium
AACTTTGCCGATGCCACCTTGCCCCGGTAGAAGATCCCGTCCGCCGAATCCGCGGCCGTGTCCTTGAGTTTGTCCCGGGCGATGATGCCCTGCTCCAGGATCATCTTTGCCATGAGGGTTTCGGCAAAGGAATCGAGGAAGCGGGTCGCGATCAGGGGAATGAGCTGCATTTTCCCCTGCTCAAAGTACGTCATGAAACGAAGGGCAAAATCGCCCACGGCCTGGCCCGCCTTGAACAGCAGCTTGGAATCCTGGGCAAAATCGGCGTCTTCCTTGAGCGTGCCGGTCAGGTCCGTGACCTCCTGCAGCCAGTCCTGAAAGACCTTTCCGCCGCCGATGCCGAGCTTACGCCCGACCAGGTCGAGGGCCTGGATGTAGTTGGTCCCCTCCCAGATGGAAACGATCTTGATGTCGCGCGCGTACTGCTCCACCGGGAACTCGCTGCAGTACCCGACACCGCCCAGAACCTTGATGGCGTCGCTGATCAGATCATATCCGAAATCCGAACAATAGGCCTTGACCAGCGGCGTCAGCAGTTCCACCTGCTGGTGGGCGTGGGTCTTGACCTCCGGATCGGGGTCGTTTTCAGCCACGTCGATCTCATAGAACAGCCGCCCGATCATGGCGCGCATGGCCTCCGTGCCCGACTTGAGCATCATGAGCATGCGGCGCACGTCCTCATGCTGGATAATGGGCACCCGGTCCGCCTTGCGGTTGGTGAATGGAGGGCCCTGAAGCCGTTCCTTCGCATAATTGCGTGCCGTGTCATAGGCGCCGGCCGCCAGGCCCAGGGCCTGAACCCCGCAGCCCATGCGCGCCTCGTTCATCATCTGAAACATCTTGCCCATGCCCGAGTGGGGCTCGCCCAGAAGGATGCCCCTGCACTTGCCCTTCTCGCCGAAGTTCAACACGCAGGTGGGTGAGCCGTGAATGCCCATCTTGTGCTCGATGCTGTTGCAGTAGACATCGTTGGACTCGCCCAGGGCGCCGTCCGGATTCACCCATATCTTGGGGATGATGAACAGGCTGATGCCCCTGGTCCCTTCGGGTCCGCCTTCGATGCGGCCCAGCACCAGATGGATGATGTTTTCGGTCAGGTCGTGGTCGCCGCAGGTGATGAACTGCTTGGTCCCCTCGATCTTGTAGACGCGCGGATCATCCGCATCGGGATCGGGGACCGCCTTGGTGCGTAACCAACCCACATCCGAACCGGCATCCGGCTCGGTCAGGCACATGGTGCCGCCCCACACGCCCGAATACATTTTCTCCACGAACAGGGCCTTGTCCTCATCGGTTCCAAAATTTTCAATGAGGCGGCCGTTGCCCACGGCCAGACCCGGATAGGTCATGAATGCCATGTTGGCGCCGGTGAACAGCTCGCCGAGCAAACCGCCCAGGGCCACCGGAAGCCCCTGGCCCCCGAATTCGGGATTGCTGGAAACCGCGATCCAGCCGTTTTCGGCCATGACCTGCCAGCACTTGTGAAACGACGCCGGCGCCTTGACCTCCCCGTTCTCATACGCGCATCCCTCTTGGTCCCCGTCCTGCATGGTCGGTCCCAGTTCCTCGCGGCAGACCTTGAGGGCCTCGTCGATGATCATGGTGAAATCTTCGGTGGAAAAGTCCTTATATGCTTCGTAGCTCAGGAGCTTCTCCACATCCAGTTGCTCCAGCAGGACAAACTTGAGGTCCCTGTCATCCCGCTTGAAATAGTTGATACCCATGGTTCTCTATTGCCTCCTTACCACTCGTATTTTTCTTTCTCGATGATGATCGCAACGCCCTGGCCCCCGCCCACACATGCATTGGCGCAGCCGTAGCGTCCGTCCATTTCATTGAGAATCCGCGCCAGGGTACCGGTCAGCCGGATCCCGGTGGCGCCCAGGGCGTGTCCGATGGCCACGCCGCCGCCCTTGACATTGACCCGATCCGGATCGATGCCCAGTTCCTTGATGCAGTTGAGGGCCACGATGCTGAATGCCTCGTTGATCTCCCAGTAGTCAATGTCCGAGGCCTCCAGCCCGACAGCCTTGAGCGCCCGCTTGCTGGCCGGCACCGGTCCCGCGCCCATGATGGTGGGGTCAACGCCGGCAAAACCGATGGAACGCATGGTGGCCAGCGGTTTGATCCCCTTGGCCTTGGCCGTTTCCTTGCTCATGAGCATCATGGACGTGGCCGCGGCGTTCAGCGGCGAGGAATTGCCCGCGGTGATGACGCCGTCTTTCGTGAAGGCCGGCCTGAGTTCCGCCATGCCTTCCGCCGTGGCATCGTCCCGAACCGCCTGGTCCTTGTCTACGGTCATGGCGCTGCCGTCTGCCTGCGGCGCCTCGATGGGCAAGATCTCGCCGTCAAAAAAGCCTTCCGCCTGGGCCTTGGAAGCCAGCTGGTGGGACCGGGCGCCCCACTTGTCCATGTCCTCCCGGGTAAAGTCGGTCTGGGCGAACAGCTTCTCCGCCGTGAACCCCATGTTCATGGTGGTCATCATGTCCCACTTACTGTAGGCCGGATCCATGAAA
>JAFDKD010000780.1 GCA_019307165.1 Deltaproteobacteria bacterium
AGGATTCGTCTTGAAGGAAATCCACAAAAAACCGGGCCATGTCCACCATGCAGGTCTGGTCGTCCATGACGATCATGCCCCCCGACCCCATGATGGCGCCCACTTTGGCAATGGACTCGAAGTCCACCGGCGTATCGATGAATTCCTCCGGCACGCAGCCGCCCGAGGGCCCACCCAGCTGGACCGCTTTGAACTTCCGCTTTTTGCCGGGAATGCCGCCGCCCACATCAAAAACGATGCTCCTCAGGGGGGTGCCCATGGGGACCTCCACCAGGCCGATATTTCTCACGTCGCCGGTAAGCGCGAACACCTTTGTTCCCTTGCTCGTCTCCGTCCCGATGCCGGCGTACCAGTCCCCGCCGTTCTGGATGATCTGAGCCACGTTGGCGTAGGTTTCCACGTTATTGAGGACCGTCGGCCTCTTCCAGAGGCCTTCATGGGCCGGAAAAGGCGGCCTGGGGCGCGGCATGCCCCGCTGCCCCTCGATGGAACGCATGAGGGCCGTCTCCTCCCCGCACACAAAGGCGCCCGCGCCCTGATAGATTTCCAGGTCAAAACCGAACCCGCTCCCCAGAATATCTTCTCCCAAAAGGCCGTATTCCCTGGCCTGATCGATGGCCATGCCCAGCCGGCGGATGGCCAGCGGGTACTCGGCCCGGCAGTAGACCCGACCCTCGTGGGCGCCGACGGCCCTGGCGGCGATAATCATGCCTTCCACCACCGAATGGGGGTCCGCTTCCAGCACGCTTCTGTCCATAAATGCGCCCGGGTCCCCTTCGTCGGCGTTGCAAAGGACATACTTGATATCTCCCGCCGACTTGCCGGCAAACTCCCACTTCAGACCCGTTGGAAAACCGGCGCCGCCCCTGCCCCGCAGCCCGGAGGTCTTCATCTCGGCGATGATCTCCTCAGGCGTCATATCCAGAAGCGCCTTGCCCGCGGCCAAATAACCGTCCCGGGCGATGTAGTCGTCGATCACTTCAGGATCGACCATGCCCTTATTGCGCAGCACCAGGGGCATCTGCTTCGAGAAAAAAGGGATGTCCATCAGAAGCGGCAAGCGCTTTTTGGTGTCCGGGTCCTTGAACATGAGCCGCTCGATGGGCTGCCCGCCGATCAGGTGCTCCTCCACGATGGCGGCCGCGTCATCGGCCTTGATCTTCTGGTAAAAAATGCCGTCGGGCTGGACGACCATGACCGGTCCCTGGGCGCAAAAGCCGTTGCACCCCGTCTCCACCACCTGAAAGTCCGCTTCTTTGCCCCGCTTGGCGATCTCCGCCAGCAGGGCATCTTTGACGGCGATGCTTCCCGTGGCATGGCATCCGGTCCCGCCGCACAACAGGAGATGCTTGGCGGCATGTCCGGTTCCCGGACCTGCGTCTTCCGGGGTCTCGCCCATCCGGGTGGCGGTATCTATCTGGTTTTTCTCCCTGATCTTCTGAAGGTCCTCGACAGTCAGTTTCGGCATTAAACTACTCCCAGCTATTTTTGTGTCTTGCCATTCGTCAAATATCGTATAAAACCGAGTCAATCCGGGCCGTGCATCCTTACGCGATCAGCCGTGTCAGGGATTTATGCAAGGGTTTCCGCCGAGTCGTACACAAACGGCCAAAGGCATAGGGCTCAAGGCTCAGGGAAAAACCCTGCGTTTCTTCAAGCTAGACAAATCTGTTGTCCTTGCGCCATGCACCCTGTGCCCTGTACCCTGCACCCTGGACCCTGTACCCTGTGCCCTCTGTTTACCTCGCAGTTCATCGGAAAAAAAGCCATTTCCGGATGGACACCCATTACGTGTATTGATCCAGGATATTCATAATTTTGTCAGCGGACACGTCCCCGTGGGTGTCCTCGTTGATGACGACGACCGGGGCCAGGCCGCAGGCGCCGAGGCATCGGACCGCCTCCAGGGAAAATCGCCGGTCCTCGGTGGTCTCGCCCACATCCATATTGAACTCCGAACAAATTCGATTGAGCACTTCGCCGATGCCCTTGACATAGCACGCCGTCCCCATGCACACCTTAATAATGTAACGGCCCTTGGGCACCATTGAAAAAAAGGAATAGAAGGTCACCACCCCGTATACGGTGCTGCCGGGAATATTCAGCCCCTTTGCGACGTATTCCTGCAGTTCCACCGGAACATAACCGACTATCTTCTGGCATTCCGTCAGCACCGGTATGAGGGCGCCGGCTCTGTTCGCGTAGCGCTGGATCACTTCATCGACTCGGCCCATCAACTCGGGTGTCAGATCGTCGTTGATTTCATAAAGACTTTCCGCGTGATGCATAAGTCAAGCTCCTTTGTCTGCCACCTGATCTACCATCTCCCCGCTTATTGCGCGGTGCCACTTTTCCCCGTTCTCGTGTACCCCCGAAGGGGAGGAGAAAGTCCCCCTTTTCTAAAGGCTCTTCCGGGTTTTCAGTGGGTGGATATTGCTTTGACAACCGCCTATGCTTGTGCGCCGGTCTCCGGCGTACTCAGCGAAGCGGTGGTCGTTGTCGTTGTCGTAATCGT
>JAFDKD010000781.1 GCA_019307165.1 Deltaproteobacteria bacterium
AGGCCGACCCACTGCTTTATGAATACGACACCCTGATCATCGACGAAGCCCACGAACGCAGCCTTAACATCGATTTCCTGCTCGGAATCGCCCGGTCCTTGCTTGTCTCACGCCCTGAATTGAAGCTCATCATTACATCTGCCACGCTGGACACGGAGAAATTCTCCAGGGCTTTTAACAGCGCCCCTGTGATCGAAGCAGGCGGCAAGCTGTATCCGGTCGAAGTGGAATACCGCTCCCCGGGCGGTGGAACTGAGAAAACTGAAGACCAGGATTACGTCACAGAAGCAGTCAAAGCCGTTCATTCACTGAGGCTCCAAAAACCTCCGGGGGACATCCTCATCTTCATGCCGACCGAGCAGGATATCCTGGAAACATGCCGAAAGCTGGAGGGCCGTAAATACCCGGCAGTCACCGTCCTCCCTCTCTTTGCCAGGCTTCCCGGCACCAGGCAGGGGCGCGTTTATTCGGTCAAAGGACCCAAAATCGTGGTAGCCACCAATGTCGCGGAAACTTCTCTGACCATCCCCGGCATAAAATATGTTATTGACACGGGCCTGGCCCGCATATCCCGCTACCTGGCCGGAACGCGTATCAACAGTCTACCCATCAGCCCTATCTCCCAGGCAAGCGCCGACCAGAGAAAAGGCCGCTGCGGCCGTTTAAAGGCAGGTTACTGCATCCGGCTCTACTCCGGGGATGACTTTTCCTCCCGCGACCGTTTCACAATACCTGAGATCCTGCGTTCAAATCTGGCCGAAGTAATCCTGCGCATGACCGCCATGCAGTTGGGCCATCCAGCCTTTTTCCCTTTTTTGGACAGGCCTCTTCCTAAACACATCAAAGACGGCTACGACTCTCTTCTCGAACTTGGCGCTCTCGAACGGAAAGGCCAGGACTACAGGCTTACCTCCAAGGGACGGTTGATGGCCAGGATGCCCCTGGATCCGCGCATCTCTCGTATGCTGATCGAGGCCCGCAATGAAGGCTGTCTCCATGAAGTTGGGATCATTGCATCCGCGCTCAGTACCCGGGATCCCAGGGAAAGGCCGCCGGAAAAGGAATCCCAGGCCGACCAGATGCATGCTCCCTTTAAGGATCCGGGCTCAGATTTCATCACCCTCCTCAACATCTGGAACAAATATAACAGTAAATGGGAAAAGCTCACCTCACAGAGCAAAAAAAGGAAATTCTGTAAGGAGCATTTTCTCTCTTTCCCCCGGATGAGAGAATGGGCCTATATCCATGAGCAGATCATGATGATCATGACAGAACTCCGTATTTCCGTCGGCATTGAAGAAGCAAATAAAAAGTCAAAGAACCTTAATGCCGGAATCCACCGCTCCATACTGAGTGGGTATCTGTCAAATATAGCGGTCAACAAACAAAACAAGATCTACACTGCGCCCAAAGACAGGGAAGTCATGATCTTCCCCGGTTCCACGCTTTTTAATAAAACACCGCCCTGGATAGTGGCTGCAGAAATGGTTTTAACATCCCGGTTGTTCGCAAGAACAGCAGCAAAGATCGACGTCAAATGGCTGGAATCTCTGGGAAAAGGACTTAATAAGTACAGCCATTCAAACCCGCGCTGGGATAAAAAGCGGGGGGAAGTCGTTGCCGACGAGCAGGTGACTCTCTATGGGTTGGAGATCGTATCCGGACGCCGCGTCTCCTACCACCCCATCAATCCCAAGCACGCCCACAGGATTTTCATCCAATCCGCACTTGTGAAAGGCCAAACCCAAAATCCCATGAAATTTATCGATCACAACCGGAACCTGGTCAAAAAATTGTCCATTATGGAAAACAAACTGAGGCGGCGGGACATCCTGGTCAGCGAGGAGGTCATTGCAGGCTTTTATTCCACCCGCCTGGAAGGGATTTCCGATACCCGTAGTCTGGAACGCAAGATCAAGCTGAGTGGCGGCGACGATTTCCTGAAACTTGCGGAAAAGCAGCTCATCCGCTCCTTACCCGGGGAAGAGGAACTGGCACTTTTTCCGGATGAGATCGATATAGGAGACATGCAGGTCGAGGCCTCCTACACATTCGCCCCCGGAGAGGAAAAGGACGGAGTTACTTTAAAGATCCCGGCCCGCTTGATCTCAAATGTCCCGGAGGAATCCCTGGACTGGAGTGTTCCCGGTCTTTTCAAGGAAAGGATCACAGCCATGATCAAGGGGCTTCCTAAACGTTACAGAAAACAGCTTGTACCTGCTGCTGAAAAAGCGGATATCATTGCGGAAGAGATCAAACGATCCGACAGAGCCCTTCCCAACGCTCTGACTGATTTTATCCGGAAACGGTTTCAGGTGAAAATCCCGGCATCGGAGTGGGCGCAGGTGGAGATCCCGAAACACCTGAAGATGCGGCTGGCTCTTACTGATTCCAAGGGGAAGGAACTAAAAGCGGGTCGAGATCTGGGAGAACTGGTCAGGACCGGGAGAGAAGTCTCTGTTTCCAAGGATTCGGACGCATGGATCAAGACCCGGAATAAATGGGAGCGGA
>JAFDKD010000125.1 GCA_019307165.1 Deltaproteobacteria bacterium
GATCAGGAACCATCGAGGCGGGAGGCGCTTTATCGTTATCATGGATAACCGGAAAATTGCACGCATAACAGGCGCAAGCAAGGGCATCGGCGCGGCGATTGCGCTTGAACTGGCGGGAAACGGATTCGATATCTGGCTCAATTTTCGCGGCGACCGGGAAGGGGCCGCGAAGGTGGGAAAACAGGCGGAAGCTGCGGGCGCGTCGTACCGTCTGCTCCAATTCGATGTGAGCGACGGCAAGGCCGTGGCCGAAGCGCTTGACCCGCTGCTTGAACAAGAAGCACCCTATGCGCTTATAAACAATGCCGGTTTTTCAAGGGACACCCTCATGGCCTGGATGACGGAAGAGGAGTGGCAGACGGTCCTTTCCGTGCATCTGAACGGTTTTTTTCAGGTGACAAAGTTGGTGCTTGGCTCCATGATGCGCCGCAGGCAAGGGCGAATCGTCAATATCGCTTCCACTGCCGGCCAGAGCGGACTGGGGGGGCAGGTCAATTATGCGGCCGCCAAGGCGGGATTGATCGGGGCTACCAAAAGCCTGGCTGCGGAAGTGGCCAAACGGAACATCCAGGTCAATGCGGTTTCCCCCGGATTTATTCGAACCGCTATGACAAAAGACATCCATGAGGAGGCCGTCCTGCCCCTGATCCCCATGAAACGTCTGGGGACGCCCGAGGAGGTGGCGGGGGTCGTTGCCTTTCTCTGCTCCGACCGGGCGTCGTATATCACAGGGCATGTCATTTCGGTGAACGGCGGCGTGTATATGTGACTGGACATTGAAGATTGAACATTGAAAATTGTAGATTGAATATATAGAGGCTCATGAAGTCAGTTTGCAACCTACAACCCACAACCAACAACTAACAGTGAAATTGATAATATCGTTTTTTCTACCAATAAAGATTGAAATATAGGATAGTTATATTTAAAAAATAATGCAATGCATGAAGTTGTTATAACAGGAATCGGCATCGTCTCTTGTCTGGGGACGGGCGTGGCGGATGTGTCCGAAGCGCTTCGAAGCGGCAGGTCCGGCATTGAGGTGGACGAAGAGCGTATCAAGATGGGCTTCCGCAGTCCGTTGACCGGGAAGGTGCGGGGATTCGATCCGGACAAGGCGCTTACCAGGAAACAGCAGAAAAGCCTGCCCGATTTCGGGGTCCAGGCCTATGCGGCCGTGCAGGAGGCCATCGGCATGTCCGGGCTGGGGCCCGAGGATATCGAAACGCCCGAGACGGGCCTGATTTTCGGCTGCGATTCCAGCTGCATCGCCATGCTGGAACAGGTGGAGCGACTGCGGCGCTTCGGCGACACCCGGTCCATTGGAAGCGGTCTCACGTTTCGCTGCATCACGTCCACCATCACCCTGAATCTGAATACGATACTCAAGACCCGTGGCGCCTGCTGGACACTTAGTTCCGCGTGCTCCAGCGGGGGGCATGCCATCGGGCAGGCCGCCGACCTGATTGCGCTGGGACGTCAGGAACGGGTTATTTGCGGCGGCGCTCAGGAGATCAACTGGGAGTCCATGTGCAGTTTTGACGGCTTGGGTGCCTTTTCCCTGCGTGTGGATGCCCCTGAAGCGGCTTGCAGACCGTTCGATGCGGGCAGGGACGGGCTGGTGCCCAGCGGCGGCGCAGCGGCCCTGATACTGGAACGACGGGATCTGGCCGAAAGGAGAGGGGCGGAGGTCCTCGGCAGGGTGGCGGCATACGCCTTTTCTTCGGACGGAAGCCATATCTCCATACCGAGCCGCCGGGGTCTTGAAGCGGCCATGACCGGCGCGCTGGCCCGTTCCGGGATGGCCCCGGATGAGATCGATTACGTTTGTGCCCATGCCACATCCACACCCGTTGGGGATGCGGCGGAGGCGGAGAGCATTTGCTCGGTCTTCGGTGATCACCGCCCTGCGGTTTCGTCGCTGAAGTCCATGACCGGTCATGAACTATGGATGTCGGGGGCCTCTCAGGTCGTCTACGGCGTCATGATGGCGCGCGACGGCTTCATTGCCCCCAACATCAATTTCGAGCGCCCGGATTCCGCCGCCGAGGGCTTGAACATCATCCGGGAAACCATTGAGCGGCCTCCGGAAACGGTCATGTGCAATGCAGCCGGTTTCGGAGGCACCAATTCGTGCCTGATTCTCGATTTTCGGAAAGGATAATATAGACATGCAACCGAGAAGAGTGGCCGTAACCGGGATGGGCGCTGTCTCGCCTTCTGGAGTAGGGGTGACCGGGTATTTTTCCGCTCTGAAAAACGGCGAAAGCGGCGTGAGATGCATCCCCGAACTGAGGGATTACAACGGCCTGAAAAGCATGGTTGCAGCCCGCGTATCGGGCGTGGACCCCAAGACGATCCACAGAAAGTTTCGCCGCACCATGTCCGCCATGTCCGTTTACGCAACCCTGGCCTCACGGGACGCTTTGACGCAAGCCGGTCTGGGAGAGACGGAATGCGCCGGCGGACGCATGGGCGTGGCCATCGGCTCCAGTGTGGGAAGCCCTTTGAGCACACAGAAATCCTATTCGGAGTTTTTCAATTATAACAGCCTGGAGCAAATGCGTTCCACCGGTTTTTTTCAAATCATGAATCATTCCTGCGCGGCGAACGTGTCGCACGCCCTTGATATCAGGGGTAGGATCCTTGCCTGTTCGGCCGCCTGCTCCACCAGCTGCCAGAGCATCGGTTACGGCTACGAAATGGTCGCGTACGGAAAACAGGATATCATGTTATGCGGGGGCGCGGAGGAGTTTCACCCGCTGATCACCGCCACTTTCGACATCATGAACGCGGCATCCGTGGAATTCAACGATCGCCCCACCCAAACGCCCCGCCCGTTCGACCGGGACCGGGACGGCGTGGTATGTTCAGAGGGGAGCGGGGTCCTGGTGTTGGAATCCATGGATTCGGCCGAGGCGCGGGGTGTTGAAATCCTGGCGGAAATCGTGGGATTCGGGACCGTATCCGACACCTCCAACATGGTCAATCCGGATTCCGCGTCCATGGAAGCCTGCATGGCCGAGGCCCTGGCGGACGCCGGTATGGGTCCCGGTGAGATCGATTATATCAACGCCCATGCCACGGGCACGCCGCAGGGAGACACTGCGGAGTGCGATGCCATCTACCGTCTCTTCGGGGGGGAGACGCCCGTGAGCAGCATGAAGGGGCACATGGGCCACACCATGGCCGCCAGCGGCGCCTTGGAGATACTGGCGATCATAGGCATGATGGAAAGCGGGGTGCTGATTCCCACGTTGAACCTGGACAACGTGGACGATTCATGCAAAAAGATCCGTCACGTGCGCGGCCTGGAAGACAGACCCGTGCGGTGCGCCATAAAAAACAACTTCGCTTTCGGCGGGGTCAATTCATCTGTGGTATTACGGAGATACCGGAATGACTGATCAGGAAATTATCGAAATCATCAATGCGTCCCTAGTCGAGGAATTCGAACTGGACGCGGCGGACTTGATGCCCGAAGTCAATCTTTTTACCGAACTTGAACTGGACAGCCTGGACATGGTGGACATGGTTATCGTTCTGGAGCATGCATTCAACTTCAAAATCAGGGATGAAAAGGCCATACGGGAGATACGGACCGTGGGCGATATTCATACCTTTGTCATCGGCAAATTGAAGGAATAGGACGCTTGTTATGAGTCGTGACCCGTCTCTCCCCATATCCGCCCGCGAACTCACGCCGCACCGTCCGCCGCTCCTTCTGGTGGACCGGCTCCTGGCATTCGGGGAAGACGCCGGCCTGGTGGAGGCAACGGTACGCAACGACAATGTCTTTCTGAATGACGACGGCACCATGGAAGAGGTCGCCATGGTGGAGTTGATCGCCCAGGCCTACGCGGTTGTCAAGGGGTATCACAATCTTCTTGAGGGACGGCCTCAACGAATGGGTTATCTGGTCGGCGTCCGGAGCGCCGCGATTTTTTACCGCGTTGCTGTCGGGGATTGCCTGCATGTATCCGTTCGGACGACAAACGATTTCGGCCCATTCAAAGCGGCACGGGGAGAGGTGTCCAGGGCGGGCAAGGTAATGGCCGAATGCGGTTTCAAGGTTTGGATGCCTCGGGATGACGCAGAGGCCTCATCGGATGAGTAGAAAAGCTTTCCATCCTATGGGCTGACGGCCTGCGGTGCGGCAGGAGACAGCGTTGACAGGTGACGGGCTTGGCAGACATCAGCGCCCGAGTGCAGCCATGGAAACGTGACCACACCCTCGGACGGAGTTTTCCGGGATACAATGAACCGCCATATCAAATGCTTACTGCTTTGTTTGCTTTGTGTTCCCGCCTGGGTTGACCTGGGGGTCGCGGCCGAACGGCACCCGTTAAAAAACCCACTGTTTGAACGCATCTCCGTAGCTGTTTCCCAAATCACGCGTATTTCCAGTCGATTCGACCAGGAACGCCACACGTCCATGCTGGAGGCGTCGCTCTATTCATCGGGACGTTTTCACTACCAGGCCCCGGACTGCCTGCGGTGGGAGGTCGAGCGGCCGAGCGTGTACGGTTTCGAAACGTGCGGGTCCCGGGCTACGCGGTGGCGGGGGGAAAGCGCCCGAGCCCAGGTGTTTTCCATGGACAGCGAGCCGGGAATCAA
Organism: Deltaproteobacteria bacterium; assembly: GCA_019307165.1. Classification (GTDB taxonomy): domain Bacteria; phylum Desulfobacterota; class DSM-4660; order Desulfatiglandales; family Desulfatiglandaceae; genus JAFDKD01. The sequence continues at coordinate 4,618 of JAFDKD010000125.1, forward strand.
GATGTTTACCGAGCAGATTTTCGCCTGGATCCGAGCGGATTTTGCCCTGCTGGAAAAAAGGTTTCGAATTTCCGTCACGGAGGAAAAGCCGGTGACCCTGAAACTCACGCCCCGAGATGCTGCGGCATCCGGCGGGCTCGATCATATGTTTATTTCTTTTTCCTCTGAACTGACCCACGTGGAAACCATTGACATCAGGGAAACCGACGGCGACTATACCTTGATCCGTTTCTCGGGCACCGTGATCAACGGCCCGGCCGACAAAGGCCTGTTTCAATGATGTCCGCCTTTTCCCTCGTCTCATCCATGTACGCGTTTTTCGCGACCCGCCGCGTTGTTTTATTCGCCGGCGCCATTGTCTTGCTCCTGGCCGGCGGCATCTCTTTCCTGCGGTTGGATATTTCGGAAAACATTCAGGGTATGCTTCCCGAAGAGCCGCCTTGCATCAGGGAGGAATTTCGGCTGCTCCAGGGGGCGCCTTTTTCGAGAAAGGTCCTGATAACACTGACCCGGGAAGACCGCGTTTCGCAGGAAGAACTGTTCCGGACCGCGGACGCCCTTTCATCCGCCATGGGGCCGCCCTATTTTGACCGGGTGATATCGGGACCCCCCAAGGACGCGGCAAGCGCCCTGGTCCCTTTTCTTCTGGGGGCTTTCCCCAACCTGTTCACGGACGCGGACCGGGCGGACGTTGAAAAAAGACTGAACCGCGGAGAGGTGCGGCAACGTTTGGAAAAGCTGCGGGAGCAACTCTACGCGCCGGGCGCATGGGGCATGAAATCGCTGATGCGGCAAGACCCCCTGGGTTTCCATGTCCTGGCATTACGGAAACTGGGGTCGGCCAACGCGATCCCGAATGTGCGCATCCGGGATGGGCACTTTATCAGTCCCGACGGCAAGCGCCTGCTTCTGATGGCGGATTCACCCATTGGCATTACCGACGCTGCGGGATCCCGTGCCCTGCTGGCGCGTTTCGAGGCCCTTTCAAAAGATGTCTTGCCCGAGGGTATCCATGCCTCCCTGGTCAGCGGACACCGATATGCGGCCGCGAATGCCGATACCATAAAGGGAGATCTGGTACGGGTCCTGGGATGTTCCTCCATTCTGATACTCGTCATCTTTTTTGTTTTTCTCAGGAACTGGCGGGCTGTTTTTGTCTTTCTCATGCCCGTTTCCGCGCTATTCACCGCGGCCCTGTGCATGAGGCTCTTCCGGATCGAAATATCGGGGATCACCATTGGGTTCGGCGCCGTACTGCTGGGAATAACCGTAGATTACGCCATTCACGTCTACTTTGCGCTTCGCAACGGAACCCGGTCAACGGATCGCGTGCTTTTCGAGGTCTCCCGGCCGGTCTTATTCAGCGGCCTGACCAGCCTGGCGGCCTTCGCCACGCTGTTGCTTTCCGATTTGCCCGGGCAGCGCCAGCTTGCGCTGTTTTCCATCCTCGGTATCGCCACCGCCATGGTCCTGTCGCTGACCGTGCTTCCCCATGTGATACCGGCGCGCGCCGGTAGTGGGAAGGACAGGTTTTCCGTGCCCGTGGCCGTATCCGCGTCTGGGCGGCGCATCATCGCCTTTGTATGGCTTGCGGTGGTTATCCTTGGCATATGGCAGGCCACCCATGTGGAAATCAACGGAGATCTTCGATCCGCGAGCATGGTCACGCCGGAACTGAAGGCGGCCGAGCAGGCCCTTACCGAAACCTGGGGGAAACTCAAGGGACGCGCCATTGCCTTTGCGGTGGATGTTGACCTGCAGCGCGCGCTCGAGATCAACGACGGGCTTTTTGCCCTGCTGACACGCCATGAGACACCCGCCGTCACGAGCCTGGCGCCCGTGCTTCCCTCCCTGGCCCGTCAGAGAGCCAACAGGGAGCGCTGGATGTCCTTTTGGGAAGAAAACGGAAAAGAAATCGACCGGATCATTCACGAGGAGGGCAGGGCGCTCGGCTTTTCGGCCGAGGCGTTCAATCCCTTCCTCGAAAACATCGGCAAGCCCTGCGCGCCCCTGCTTCCCCGCGACTTGAGAGCAGCGGGGCTGGGAGACCTGCTGGATACGCTGATGATCCGTACCGCGAAGGGGGTCCAGGTGATTACCCTGGCGGACGCCCCGTTGGAACAGCTGATCGAATCGACAAAAGCCGAAAGCAAAGGCGGCGACGTTCGGTGGGTGTCCGAAGGCCGGTTCGGGGATGCTATCGGGGAGGCCCTGGGTCACGATTTCATACGGTTTATCGTTCGGGCTTCGGTGGCCGTGCTTCTCGTTCTGCTGCTGCTGTACCGCAACCCCTTGAAGGTCGGCTTCACCCTGCTGCCAGTGGTTACCGGCCTGTTGGTCATGTTCGGGGTCATGGGTGCGGTGGGCATGCCCTTCAACCTGTTCAACATCATTGCCGCCATTCTGGTGATCGGCCTGGGTGTCGATTACGGGATTTTCATGGTGGTCAAGCTCTCTGAAGGATATGCGCACGCAACGGAAAAGGCCCTGCTGGTGTCCGGACTGACAACGCTGGCCGGGCTGGGCTCGCTGGTCCTGGCGCGGCATCCGGCCCTCCACTCCATCGGGGTGACCGTGCTCCTGGGAATCGGGGCGGCCATACCCGCCGCTCTCCTGGTGATACCCTCGCTGTACGGGCGGCGCGACATTAACGCGACAGGTCTACTCCTGCTAGCCTCCAAGAGGGCAACGAAAAAATAGT
>JAFDKD010000782.1 GCA_019307165.1 Deltaproteobacteria bacterium
AGACGCCTTGATCAAAAATTACCCGTCCTACCTCGATCACAAGCCGGGATTTTTTCTGGGGTGGATACTTTACAAACTTTTCAGGCGAATACGGTTCGATGAAAGCGCGCGGGATGAATTGAAACGGCTCCACAGGGAAGGCACCGTGGTCTATGCCATCAAGTACCCGGGTCGCCTGGACTATCTCCTCTACCACTATCGCTTCCGCACCTCCCGGCTGCCTTACCCCAAGATCGGGTTCGGCCTGAACATGTCCCTGGTACTGCCCTTGTCCGGACTTTGGCGGGTTTGGAAGTTCAGCCTCGGGACCCTGTTTAAGGAGCGGCGGTTTCCGGACCCCTTGAAGAGCGGGGTCTACAAGGAAGCGATTCGGGAAGGGACCCCCGCCCTCATCTGCCTTCTGGACCCAAAAGGTTTCGCCAGGCAATTCGTGCATGCGGAAAAAGACCCGTTGAACTTCCTGCTGGAAACCCAGAAGGGAATGGACACGCCCATCACCGTGGTGCCGCAGCTTATTCTGTACAAAATGACGCCGGAAAAGGACAAGTCCTCCATGTTGGACATCCTTTTCGGGTTTCGGGACAACCCGGGATTCATTCGCAAGGTGGTGGTCTTTTTCAGGTACAACAAGCGGGGTTTCATCGTTTTCGGAACACCTGTCAACCTTAAGGACTATTTGGAAAGCCGGCCCGCCGATCGCCCCGTCGAGGCCATGGCAACCGAACTGCGGCACACCCTTATCGAGCGCATCGACCGACAAAAGCGCGTGGTTCTGGGCCCCATCATGCACTCCAGGCAGCTGATCAAGGAGAGGGTCCTGAAGGACGACAAGGTCCGGACAACTATTGAACGATCCGCCGAAGGCAGCAAGAGGCGTCTCAGGCAGCTGCGGAAAAAGGCGGCGGGATATTTTGATGAGATTGCGGCGGATTACAGCCAGGCCTATGTGGAGTTTTTCGATGTGGCGCTGACCTGGCTGTGGAATCGCATCTATCAGGGCGTCGAGGTGGACAACGAGGGTATCGCCATCGTGAGGCAATGGGCCGGCAGAGGGCCGGTGATTTACATTCCCTCGCACAAGAGCCACGTGGACTACCTTGTGCTCAACCACATGCTTTACAAACACAACATGCACATCCCCAGGACCGCCGCCGGGAAAAACCTGGCGTTCTGGCCCGTGGGGCACTTCTTCCGCAAAGTCGGGGCGTTTTTCATCCGCCGCACTTTCAAAGGGGCCCTGCTCTATACCGCTGTTTTCGAAAGGTACATCCAGGCACTCCTGGAGGAAGGTTATCCCCTGGAATTTTTTATAGAAGGGGGCCGGAGCCGCAGCGGGAAACTGATCCTGCCCAAAATCGGGTTTCTTTCCATTCTGCTCAGGGCCTATGAAGCCGGGTTCTGCAAGGACCTGATCTTCGTGCCCACCTCCATTGCCTATGACCGTATCCTCGAGGGACAATCCTACCTCAAGGAAGTAGGCGGAGGAGAGAAAAAAAAGGAAAGTTTCAAGCAGATGCTGGGGGCCAGGCGATTCTTACAAAGGAAGTATGGAAAAATCTATATCCGCTTCGGCCGGCCTTTATCTTTAAAGGCGTATCTCGAACAATCCGGAGAAACCGACCAACACCCCCACAAACAACTGGCATTCGAGATCATCAAGTCCATCAACAGGGTCTCCCTGGCAACGCCCCTGGCGATCCTGGCCGTCGCTGTCCTGTCAAAGCACAGACGCGGCTTCGAACTCGGCGAGTTGATGGATACGGTTGAAACGATCATGGCCTTTCTCAAGGACCGGGGCGCGCCAACTGCCGCGAGCCTGGATCATCTGGATTCGTCAATGACGGAAACCCTGGCCATGCTCATTCAAAGCAAAATGGTAAGACAATTGGAAGACGTGGACAACACGGAAACCTTTTATTATGTGGAAGACGATCAAAAGCCCGAACTGGCCTATTACAAAAACAACATTATCCACTACTTCGTGTCGCACGGTTATGCAGCCATTTCCCTTTTGAGCGGCAATGAAGCGGCCAAGTCCGTGGAGGGCATTAAAGAGGACTTCCGGTTCCTGAAGGCGCTGCTTGAAAAGGAATTCGTCTATGAGGACAGGGACTTCTCGGAGTCGGAGTTGAATGCAACTCTTGATTATTTTGAGAAAGCATCCCTGCTGAAGCGCACCGCCGAACAGTCGAAAATCGAGGTCACCAGGCTGGGTTATGACAAACTCCCCATATGGGCCGCGCTGGTCAAGACCTTTCTCGAGTCTTATTGGGTGACGACCCGCGTACTCCTCCAGCGGGAAAAGGAAGGTTCAGCCAAAGGCAACGCGCTTAAACAGATAGACTACCAGGCCCAGCGGTTCCTTAAACTCGGCCTTATCGATCATCGCGAAGCCATATCCAAGGTTAATTTCACCAATTCTCTCGGGTATTTCGACGAAAAAATGCTTGACCAGGACAAGGCGCCGGACGAAAAAAGCGACAACCCCCTGGAAAACCTG
>JAFDKD010000126.1 GCA_019307165.1 Deltaproteobacteria bacterium
GGGTAAAGGTAAGTTAGAAAGAATTTTAACCACGGATTTCACGGATATAACGGATAATGCGCATTACGGGTTGTGCGTTGCAGGATGCGTGATGCATGACCGCTTCCCTCTTGTGTAACTTCGTAGGGTTCAAAGGTTCAAAGGTTCAGGGTTGCGGGTTGCTTTGCACGCTCCCCCCTTTGTAAAGGGGGGCCGGGGGGGATTTAATACCGTTGGCAAATCCCCCTAAATCTTCGCCTAAAAACGGCGGGATAACCGATCTGCGCCTTTTTTTGTCGTCCCCCCACCCAAGGACGGTGGGACCTCCGATCCGTACGAATTTTGTCTGCTCTGTCGTCCCCGCATGAATTTGGCGGGGACCCAGCGAAACGGAGGTCTGGATTCCCGCCAAAATCATTCAAGATTGAGGTTAAATCATTTCAAGGACGCAGGCCATTGAAACCCCGCCGCCCCCGCACAAGATCAAAGTGGTCATGATACGGCAGCCGGTCGCGCCCACGGGGTGCCCCAGGCCAATGCCCGACCCATTGATATTGGTGATCTCCCGGTTCAGGCCCAGTTCTTTTTCCACGCCCAGGTATTGAGAGGCGAACGCCTCGTTCAACTCGATGAGTTCAAAGTCCTTCAACTTGAATTCCGGATTCTTATCAAGCAGGTTGTTCACGGCAGGGACCGGACTGAGGCCCATTACCGAGGGATGACAAGCGCCCCGGCCGACGGCACAAATTCGGGCGAGGGGCTGAATCCCCAGTTCCTTGGCCTTTTCGGCCGACATAATGACCATGGCGCTGGCTCCGTCATTGATGCCGGAGGAATTTCCAGCGGTCACCTTGCCGATTTTGGGAACAAAGGCCGGCTGAAGCTTGGTCAACTGCTCCATGGTGAGACCGGGCCTGAAATGCTCGTCCTTGTCAAAGACGATGGGTGGTTTTTTCTTTTTCTGGGGGACTTCCACCGGCACGATCTCTTCTTTGAAATCGCCCTCTTTGGTGGCGCGCTCGGCATTGTTGTGGCTTCGAAGGGCGACCTCGTCCATTTCCTCTCGGGTCAGGTCGTGCAATTGGGCCACAAATTCGGCGGTGTGCCCCATGATATACGGCTTGCCCTTGAAGAAATCCATGGGGGGGCCTTCCTTCACCGGTCCTTCTTCCGGATGGGGAAGCAGGTGCGAGCCGCAATAGAGACCGCGGATGAGCGCATCGACAAATTCATTGTCCTGAAGCCGACAGCCCCACCGGGCGCCCGGGACCACATAGGGGACGCTGGACATGTGTTCCACGCCGCCTGCCAGTATAATGTCGGCCATGCCGGTCTGAATCATGGCCATGCCCGATATGACGGCCTCCATGCTGGAAATGCAGACACGGTTGATGGTCACCGCAGGTACGGTTTCGGGAATACCCGCCATGAGCGCGCTGATTCGGGTGACGTTCAATGCGTCGAACGGCTCGAAACAGCAACCGAATCGAATATCGTCAATCATTTCAGAAGCGATGCCGGCCCGGTTGATGGCCTCTTTCATTACCAGGCTGCCTACGGTGGCGCCGTGCATGCTTTTAAGGGATCCGCCGAACGCGCCGATTGCGGTTCGGCATGCCGAAGCGATAACGACTTCTTTCATGAGTTCTCCTTTCAATTTATGAGATCATAGGGGCACTCGGAAGCGACGAACAGGTGAAACTTGAACCATGCAAGATTCAGGTGAAAAAAATCCCGTCTAATATGCCCTGCGGTTCGGGCAGGGAGCCGCTAATAAAGGTGCCCGACGCGATGAATGACGCTATTTTTCGGAAGCCAGTTCTTTCAGTATTTCTCGATTTTTCCGGGTCCGCGCCAGACTCGCTTTCAGATTTCTTTTGTTGGGACGAGCCTTCCTTGCTCGGATTCGCTTGGTTTTCTTAGAGTTGCTGGCCATGACGGTCTATCTCCTTTGATCGGATTGATAATGACCTGCGGCCTGAACCCCCGCCGCGCTCAAGGCGGGACCGCAGGGAGCATCAATTGAGAACCCTGTTTTATATTCGTGCGGCATTACTTTGTCAAGGGAAATAGGCATCCCCTGACCTTCATCCCATTCGCATTTCGGAGCTCTTACCTTATATAAGAGGCTCTTGTGTAACTTCGTAGGGTTCAAAGGTTCAAGGTTCAAGGTTCAGGGTTGCGGGTTGCTTTGCACGCTCCCCTTTGTAAAGGGGGACTTAAAATCCCTTGGGGCGACTGCCGTCTTCATGAAGTTTCCGGATCGATTAGACTTGTCGGAGCGTAGCGGAGCTCCCGCCGCCCTTGGGCGGGGCCGCCCCTCAGGCCGGAGGCGGTTCTCATGCATGAGCATGAGAAGGAGGTAAACCCGACTCCGGCGGCTTGGATCCCGCGTCTTTTCAGCGAACGAATGGCGTTTTGATGGTGGTTCCGGAGTGCTATGGTTTCTTAGGTACCACTAAAAAATAAATGCATTGCAAAAAAACATATACTCGGTTAGTACCTGAAATTTACAAATATGATCGTTACTGAGGTTTGTATGTCGGCTGCGGAAGGCCCGAGACGGTCTTTAAGAGATTATATTATCCTGGGCGCAAAGGGATTCTGCATGGGAGCGGCGGATGTGGTGCCGGGTGTTTCCGGCGGGACCATGGCCTTTATCCTGGGCATTTACACGGAACTGATCGGGTCCATCCGGTCCTTTGACCCCAGGCTGGTGAAGCTCCTGATCACGTTCAGGATAAGGGAGGCCGTCAAGCACGCCTCGTGGCCGTTTCTCGCAGCGGTAGGGGTGGGCATCCTGGCAGCCGTCTTTACCCTGGCTCGATTGCTGAGCTGGTTACTCCATAACCAGCCCGTTTTCATCTGGTCCTTTTTTTTCGGCCTAATTCTCGCCTCCGTTTTTGCGGTGGGCCGATATCAGAAACGGTGGACCCCGGGCCTGTTGTTCTGGACCGGTTTGGGAGCGATCGGCACCTATTTTCTCGTTGGCCTGGTCCCGGCGGACACACCCACCAGCCCATGGTTTTTATTTATCAGCGGCGCGGTCGCCATATGCGCCATGATACTGCCCGGCATATCGGGCGCATTTATTCTGGTGCTCCTGGGCAAGTATCACTATGTGCTTGAGGCGGTCAATGATCGCGACCTGACAGTGCTTGTGGTGGTCGGGGCCGGGGCTGTTGTGGGGCTGGCGGGTTTTGTGCGACTCCTGCACTGGCTGCTGAACCGCTGCTACGATGTCACCATTGCGGTGCTGACGGGTTTGATGGTGGGATCGTTGCGAAAAATATGGCCCTGGAAGGAAACCGTGAATGACACCGTGCATCTCGAGGGGAGCGCGCTGTCCGCTTACCAGTGCAATGCGCTGCCTCCCCGGTGGGACGGCGAAGTCCTGCTGGCTATCGTCCTTGCCGCAGCAGGTTTTGCCGTGGTCATGTTTTTGAACGCTATTTCCGAACATAAAGGGCAGAGCCCGAAAGGTCCTGCCCTTTATGTTCGGAAATAATTGTAAATCAGTTTTGAAATAAATTTACGGACTGTCGCCCAAATCGTTCATTTGCCCTTCGACAAGCTCAGGGCGAACGGTCGTGTATTGAAATTATACGGCTCTCCCATTCATGCGAGCCGGTCAAAGCATGAAATCGATTTTGGCAATTGCTCCGATAACAAGTAACTGAATAACTAATAACAAATAACGATCTTTTCAAAATCGCAAATTCTAAATCCTAAATTCTAAATTCCCCTAATATATTCCACCGCATTTCTGAAAATCCGGATACCCTCTCCCTCTTCCGGCGGAACGGTCTTGCCGGCACGGCGCAGTTCTTCTCTTTTTCTCGGCCAGTCCGGATGATTGGTGAAGTGGTTGAAGGCTTCGGGATGCGGCATGAGACCGAAAACCCGGCCGGTGGGGTCGCAGATCCCGGCGATATCGTTCAGCGAACCATTGGGATTGAACGGCCGTTTTCCCTCGGCCGGTCTCCCGTCCGGGTCGGCATATTGTGCCACGACCTGCGAATGTTGAATCAGCCGCTCCATGTCATCGGGGACCCCGTAAAACTTCCCTTCTCCGTGTCGTATGGGCAGATCGATGCCGGAAATCCCTTTCGTGAAAACGCAGGCCGAGTTTGGATTGATTTTAAGGCGGACCCATGTATCGACAAAATTTCCCGAGTCGTTGGCGGCCAGCGCCAGGCGCCGTTCCCGGTAGCGACCTTCAAATCCAGGCAGAAGCCCGAAATTGACAAGGGCCTGGAAGCCGTTGCAGATACCGATGATCAGCTTCCCCTGCTCGATAAACCGCTCGATGTCCTCCCCCAGATGCTGCCTGAGCTTTGTCCCCATCAACACCCCGGCGCCATGGTCGTCCGCCCAGCTGAAACCCCCGCCGAACACCAGAATATGAAAGGCATCCAGCGCCACCCTTTCAGAGGAATCATCCACCCCGATTAATTGATTGATGTGAACGCAATGGGTGTCCGCTCCGGCGCGCTTGAAGGAATACGCGGTCTCATAATCGCAATTGAGGCCGTAGCCCGTCATGATCAGTGCCCGAACCGTGTTCATATAAGTTCTCCAAAAGGCTTTTTCCAGGCATCCTTGAGTGCGGTGACATCTTCCCGGACCAGGGTCTCGGACCCACCGCCGGCAACCACGAACTCGGGCGTCTCGGTCACTCTGCCCACACAGGCAAATGCGGTCCCTTTAAAGATATTTTCGAATCGGTCCCTGTTCCGGGGCGCCACCGTGACGATTAAACGACCGCAAGACTCCGAATACAGGACCTGGCCGGGGGTCATCCCGGGGGGCGACGGGACGTCGTCCAGGCGGACCTCCATGCCCAGTTCGCCGGCCATGGCCGTCAAGACAAGGTGCACCGCAAGTCCGCCCCTTGAAACGGCATGGCACGAGGCGGCCAGTCCCTCGTTTATGGCGCGGTGCAGCGCCAGGTATCGGGGCCACGCTTCGTCCATGTCCAGTTTCGGGACATTGAGTCCGACTGCCCCCATGAGTTGATAGTACTCGCTTCCGCCCAATTCATTCCGGGTTTCTCCAAGCACGTAGACCAGGTCGCCGGGAATTTTGGTATCCATGGTCACGCATGCAAAGACGTCCTTCACCACGCTGGACACGGTAAACAGCAGGGTCGGCAGGCCCGATATCTTTCGCCGTTCGCCATACGGCCCGGCCAGGTTGCCGTCCACATACATGCTGTCTTTTCCCGAAAGAAGCGGAATGTTGAAGCCGAGGCAGCAATCCCGCAGGGCCCAGTTCGCCCTGACCAACTGGGCGGCCTTGTATTTTCCGTCCGGATTCTTGACGGGATCGTAGTCGATGGTGGGCCAGCAGAAATTGTCCACACCGCCCAAATGGTCCGGATCGGCGCCGACGGCAAGCACGCGGCGAACCGCCTCGTCAATGGTGGCCGCGACCATGCGATAGGTGTCGATGATGCCGAAGGCGGGGTGAAGGGTCTGGGAGACGGCAATGCCCTTTCGGCTGTCGAGAATGGGCCGCACCACCGCTGCGTCGCCGGGCACGTCCCGCCGCTTGCCCACCAGCGGCTTCAGTACACTGCCCCCCTGCACTTCGTGGTCGTATTGTCGTTGGATCCAGTTGCGCGCGCAGATGTTGGGACGCGCCAAGAGGGCATGCAACAGTTTTCCGTGGTCGTCGGGTTCGTCCAGGACCGGTTCGGACAATCCCCTCAATTCGGGCGGCGTCCATTCCGCATCGAATTCCCATTGGGGAAAATCGGATTTCAGCAGGTCCATACGGACGTAGGCGCAGGTCTTCCCCTTATAATCAAGCCTCAGATACCCGGATTCGTTGTATTCCCCGATAACGGTGCTTTCCACGGCATGCTTGGCGGAAAGGGCCATGAAGCGGTCCAGATGCGCGGGCTTGACCGCAATGGTCATCCGTTCCTGGGATTCCGATACCCAGATTTCCCACTGGTCGAGACCCTGGTATTTCAAGGGAACATTGTCCAGGTCGACGCGACAGCCGTTGCTGAAGCGGGCCGACTCCCCGATCGAAGACGAGAGCCCGCCGCCGCCGTTGTCCGTGATAAAGGAAATGAGGCCTTCGTCACGGGCCTCCAGCAGGAAATCGTGCATTTTTTTCTGGGTGTAGGGATCGCCGATCTGCACGTGGCCGGCCGGCGTGTGCTCGGAGTAGGTTTCGGAAGAGGCGGTGACCCCGTGAATGCCGTCCTTGCCCACGCGTCCCCCGGCCATGACGATGATGTCCCCGGGCTCGGTGATCTTCCGGTCCGAGGATTCCCCCTCGATCCGTGCCGGCATAATACCCATGGCCGTGACAAAGACCAGGCACTTTCCCGTGTAACTGTCGTCGAAATAGAGCAGGCCGTACGGCGTAGGGATGCCGCTCTTGTTCCCGCCGTCCCGGACGCCCTCGATGATCCCGTCCAGAAGTCGGCGCGGGTGGAGATGGGGTGTTAATTCGCCGTCATAATCCCTGTGGCCCACGCAGTATCCGTACATCCCGAGAATGAGTTTGGAGCCCTTTCCCGTGCCCATGGGGTCCCGGTAAATGCCCACGATGCCGGTGATGGCGCCGCCGTAGGCCTCCATATTGGACGGGCTGTTGTGGGTCTCCCCCGTAATCGTGTAATAGTGGTCGTCGTCGAAACGCGCCACACCCGCATTGTCCCAGAGGACGGAGACGACCCAGTCCTTCTTTTCTTGAATTTCCAGTGTGGGCGATTCGATGCAGGTCTTGAAGAGGCTGTCAATTGTTTCCGCGTCCCCCGACCGGCGATCCAGATACCTGAAAAGCCCCTGAAACGTGTTGTGGTTGCAATGGTCGCTCCTGGCCTGGGAAATATATTCCAATTCAACGTCCGTAGGCAGGTCCAGGCCCACTTCGCGCCGCTTTTCCCTGACATCCTGTCGCAGGAAGTAATTTCGGATGACGGGTATATCTCGATCCTGAAGCGCCAGGTTGCGCTCGATGCTGATCCGCTTCAACTCTTCGTCGCTATCGATGGGCAGGGCGCTTACCCGGGGTTCGTGGTTCAGGATCACTTTGGGGACGGAAAACCCCATGCCTTCGTCCGGCTTCCAGGTTTCACCGGAAAAAATATGCCATTGCTGGATGATGCCGTTGGCAAGAAGATCGCCTGCGACGCAATTTGCCTGCGCTTCCGTCAACTCTCCTCTGATCTCGTAAAATTTGGACGTGTATACGGCCTCGTCGGGACCGAAACGGATTCCCAGAAGATCCTCTATGGCTTCTCTGGCGGTGCTTCCCGCCGTGTCTCGGACACCCGGGCGAAAGCCGATCCGGACAAGCCAATCGAAGTCGGACGCCAAGGGGGCGTAAGCGGATTCCTCGGTCACGGGGTTGGTGAAAATATCGACCCGGAGCCGTTCCAGCTGTTCTCCGCTCAGGTTCGCGTCGATGGTCAGCAGTCGTATGACCCGAATGTCGATGACTTCATATCCGAAATATTCCCGGGCCTTTCGCCGGATGCCCTCGCCCTCCGCATCCCGCAATTCCTTTTTCAGCCTGATCTCAAGCCGTGAAATCATGTCGCATTCCTGCGCTTCCTGTAAGAAAATATCGGGGCCCATAGGTCCCGGATTTTTGGTCGCCCCAGGGGGG
>JAFDKD010000783.1 GCA_019307165.1 Deltaproteobacteria bacterium
CAAAATCCACGATACAGCCGCCTACGGCCAGGGTCTTGGATCGTTCGGTACCATACGCAAGCCCTGCATCGGGCCTTTTCTCGGGGGCGCGGTCCGTGCCGTAGAGCCCTCCCACCGCCGTGGTCCTCAGGGCCAGAGGGACCTTTTCGAACGGATTGGTGAGGGCATTCGTGTAGAGGGTGGGCGTGGGCATGAGCGTGGGTTGCCCTGCGCAGCCCACAAAAAAAAAGAACAGGACGAAGGCGCCCGGGATCGACGCCGCCCTGATTCCGATCGGGCGGTTTCGTTGAAGTTCAGTCGGTCGGCGCATTGACGGCAGGCCTCCACGCTTCAAGTGCGTTAGTAAACCGGCAAACATTCGTTGTCGTGGTCGTAGTCGTCATCATAATCAATATCAATCATCATGGCTATCTGCGGTAGCGATCCCATGTCCGAAGCATTGCGGGATTGGGATTCATTATGCTTTGAATTGGCTGTCATCGTTGTCGTTGTCGTTGTCGTTGTCGTAATCGCCGTAAGGCACCCAACTCTCTCTGACAGCGTATTCGATTGAAACCCGATACACGTCAAGTTGTTCATGACCAAACTGCATGATCTCCTCGATTACGACAACGACCACGACTACGAGCACGCTTCACTGAGCACGAGCGGTTTTTAATGCAATATTCACCCACTGTAAACCCGGAAGACCCTTTTTTAACCACGTTTGGGCATATAGGCCTGTATGGTTTCATCTTCGAACGCCAGTTCGATCTCACGAAGCGTGTCGGCCTTTCTGCGCTTCCGGTGGCGGATGAAGTAGCCGATGTCCTCCAGGATGGCGTAGTAGGCCGGCACCATGGAAAGAATAAGCAGCGTTGCAAACCCCAGCCCCCACATGATGGCCGTGGCCAGAGGGGCCCAGAACACCGATTTCCCCCCGATACCGAATGCCATGGGGGCCAGGCCGCAGATGGTGGTGACGGAGGTCAGCATGATGGGCCGCATGCGCACGTGGCATCCCCGGATAATGGCCAGATAAAGCTGTTTGGGGTGCTCCCTGCGATACCGGTTGATGAAATCGATCAGGACCAGGGAGTCGTTCACCACGATGCCCGCCAGGGCCAGAAGACCGATCAGCGTGACAAAGGTAAGCGGGTTGCCGGTCACGAGCAATCCCACCATCACGCCCAGGGTGACAAAGGGAATGGTAATCATGATGATGAAGGGTTGGGTAAAAGAATTGAACTGGACCGTCAGAATGAAAAAGATCAGGAAAAGGGCCATGACACCCGCATATCCCAGTTCCATCAGCGACTGGTTCGTCTCCTCCTGAAGACCGCCGGCGATGAGGCGCGCCCCCGGGAAATTTCCCTTGATACGGTCGAAAAAGTCCCGGGCGATCTGATTGGCGCGAACGGCCGTCATCCGCTCGCCGCTGAGATTGGCGAAAAAGCCGGAGAGTTCCTCCTGCACGTCCCGAATGCCGGCGGTCAGCCGCACGGTCCGCTTGCCGTTGTAGTGAAAGATGTTGTGAAACCCCGGGACCAGCCGTATATCCGCCAGTTCCTTGAGAGGGATTTCCCCGTGTCCCGGCAGGATAATCTTGATGTTGACCAGATCGCTGAAATCCTCCCTGTATTCGGCCAGGTACTTCAAACGGATCTTCTGTTCGTCGTCCCCCTGGTTGTAGGTGCCCACGGGCAGGCCGTAGAACGCGGCCTGGACGGCCGTGACCAGGAAATTCTGGTCCACGCCGAACTGCTTGGCCTTGGCCTCGTCCACGGTGATTTCCATGAAAAGCTTGCTCCGGTCGAAATCGTCCTGGATGTCCACGATGCCGGGGTGCCGGGCCAGTTCCTCCGCTATCAGTCGGGAGATCTCGGCAGAGCGCTCCCAGCTCGGGGACTGGATTTTCAGGTCCACGTCCGCCCCCACGGGCGGACCTTCCAGCAAACGCTCCATAACATGCGACGTGGCCCCGTGGGCGGTCAGCAATCGCCCCACCTCCCCCCGGACGCCCTCCATCAATTCCACCACGCTGTGCTTCCTGCCCTTTCCCGTCTTCAAGATGACGTTCAACAGGCCGAAGTGATGCCCGTAAATGGGTTCGTAATTGACCTCCTTCATACCTGCAATGGCGATAGGCGCGTTCAACTCGTCCCCGATGCGCTGCTTGACCAGGTCGGAAAGGTCCCCAAGCACCTCCTTGGTCCGCTCCAGGGAGGTGCCCACGGGCATGTCGAAGTAGATGTTGAACCTGGGAAACACATCGCTTTTGGGGAACATGACAAAATCGGTGCGGAAGTAGAGAGCAAAGGCCAGGGCCGTGGAAAGCACGATAAACAGCACGGACACATAGCGGTGTCTGAGGATCACCCGGAGGTAGGGGTAATACACACGGCGAAACGGGCCGAACACGTCGAACCTGCGAGCCGGGCCCTTTCCCACCCGGTCTTTGGGCGTGAATTCGACCACATGGGAAGGGAGCATAAAAAGGACCTCGAAAATGGAAAAAAAGGCGGCCATGGTGGTGCTGACAGATGCCAGGAGCGGGGCGAGCACTTCGCGACTGCCTTCGAGGGCCGCTTTGGCGACGGGACTTCCCTGTTCCAGGTGGCGGAAGATATTCTCAAGGACCACGATGGCATCGTCCACCACGATGCCGAGCACGAGAATCAGGCCGAACAAGGTCAGGCCGTCGATTGACAGGCCGAAGCTGCGCATAAGG
>JAFDKD010000784.1 GCA_019307165.1 Deltaproteobacteria bacterium
CGCTTTTCCCTGCAGCCGCGGTTTTGAAACCGCCTGTCCCCGAAGCACCACCTCGATCAGGTGCTCATGACCCGATGCCAGTGTCGCCACCTTTTTGTCTTCCCGGACGTTCAACTCGCATCCGTTTCCGCCGGCCATCCTGACCTGGTCTCTGAGATGACCATCGAGATAATCCCGCCCGTGCGCCATGGCCTCATCCAAGGTGGTGTAGACCGTTTTGCCCACCGATGTGAAGCATGCGAATCCCTGCGGCGGCAACGGCCGGATAAGCACCTGGTCGTGCATGACGATGGTCCCCACGATCGCCCCCAGGGCATTGGCCACCTCCGCGTGCTCCGGCACGCGCACTTCGGCGGCCATGCGTTTTGCCAGGGGCGGGAGCATAATATGCGCAGGCGCGCCGATCCCCACGATGGGGACATCCAGGGACAGGTGCAGCCGGAACCGGCCGATCTTGGCCTGACGCTCCAAGCGCCCCCGTTCCCAGAATGTGTTGCGCCACGTCTGGCGGCAGGCCGCGCAGGTCCCTGCCAGGGCCGTATAGGGGACGGGCGGCCCGGACAGGCACTCGACCATCTGAAGACCGGCCTTTCGGCGGATGGTTTCGTCCACCTTGAGCAGAAAGCCGTCCAGGTCCATTCCGGCCCGGCCCGCAAGGTACTGGGCTGCCAGCAGGGAGAACTCACGGACACCCGGTTGATACTGCCCGCGGATATGAAAGATGTCGGTCGGCGTAAAACCGGCCGCCCTTACCAGGGCCAGGTTTTCCAGGCGATCCAGTTCGTCCCTGACCGATATGGGGTACACGTCCAGCCTTTTGGCGAGTTGGAAGATATTCAACGGCCCGTCCACCAGGACCTCCAGAATATCTTGTTCCCTGGGGCTCAACCGTGAAATGCCGTCACGTTCGGTCCTGGTCCAAAACGCCGTGGGCGGGAAACGTTCGTCCATGAGCTGCATCTTCAGCAGCTGTCGCATTTGAACAATCAGGCCCGGAAAGCGCTCCCCCAGCAGGCACAGGGGTTCCACACGCTTGGGTCCCGTATGGATTTCCTGCCTGTGGTCCAGGTAAATATGGCTGTCTCCGCCGAGCCCCACCGTACGGACGTCGACGGCCGTCACGTGGGTCTGCCAGGGCCCGACGGCTACGCCTCCCTCGTTGAGCTTGGGGGCGCCCCCGGACAGTACCGCAATGTCGGACGTGGTACCCCCGATGTCGATGACCACGGCATCGTCAATGGCGTTGTTCATCAAAAACCCGGCGCCCACCACGCTGGCCGCCGGCCCCGAAAGGATGGTTTCGACCGGACGGTCCCGGCACAATGCCTCGCGGTAGAGACTCCCATCCCCTTTCACCACCATCAGGGGAGCGCTGATGGAAAAGTCCTCCAGGACCCTGGAAACGGAACGGAGAAGGGACCGGATGAGCGGCACCAGGTGCGCGTTCAGGATGGTTGTGGTGGCCCGGTGCCTGGCGTTGAGTTTCCCGGAAAGCTCGTGCCCGCAGGCCACGGGCAGGTCCGGGGCAAGCTCGCCGATCAGTTCCTTAACGGCAAGCTCGTGGACCGGGTTGCGCGTGCTGAAGTAGGCGCTGACCGCATAGGCTTCAACGTGGTCCCGGGTGGATTCAATGATTTCCCGCACCGCGTCCACGTCCAGGGGGGCCGCCTCTTCTCCCTCGGCCGTGTGCCCGCCTTCAACCAGATGGATGTCTTTCAAAAACGCCTCGGGACAGAGCGAGCGCTTGTAGCCGGGCAGTATGGCCGCTATCCGGCTTTTCCGGCCCTCCACCAGGGCATTGGTCGCCAGGGTCGTGGAAAGGGATACCAGCCGAATACCGGGAAACAAGGACCTGTCCAGGAGACCCACCGACCGCTCGATACCATTAATCAGGTTCTCGTGGGTGGTGGGGCTTTTGGCCGTGGACAGCACGGCTTTGCCGCCTAACTCGATGAGCACGGAGTCGCTGAACGTCCCGCCCACATCGATGCCCAGGCCAAGGGCCGGGTGGTTGTGATGTTTGTTTTCCGGCATGATATTTTGTGGGTTCAAGGTTCCGGGTTCAAGGTTCAGGGTTCAAAGGTTCAGGGCTGAGTTCGTCAGTTGTTTGTTTTCGTTCTTTGTTCCTGGTTCTTGGTGCTTCGTGCTTGGTTCCTCGTTCACGGTTCCGGTTGCGCGTTGCATGTCTTCTCTAGACTCTAGTCTCTCGTCTCTAGACTGGTCTCTGGTGACCTCTGCCCTCCGCCCTCTGTCTTCCGCCCTCTGTCCTCTGTCCTCCGGTGTTTCCCGGGCGATCGTTTGTCAATCACGCGTCCGTTTTATTTTTGAAACCGCCCGTTCGCTTCGCTCACTTGATTAACACAGATGGGAAAGATATTTTTCCCCCGGGCGACATTCCCCGGGGGAAACGTCCACGCTGCTCCGCAGCGGGGCCGTTATTCGGGCATAGACGTGTTTCCAAAATCACATCGCAGTCTGTATAACCAC
>JAFDKD010000785.1 GCA_019307165.1 Deltaproteobacteria bacterium
ATCCGGCCAGTTCCAATCGAAGTCGGCCAGTGGTTTGAAGCGACCGATGTGTTCCGCACGCAGTCGCCGTTCGAGTCCGCGCGGTTTACTCTCGACCTCTTCCCACTCAATCAGCTGCTTTACCCAGGGTAATTCGTCCTGGGGCAACTCATCCCAGTGGGCCACCAGGCCGTGAAGTTTGAGCGCCATGGCGCGTGGTATGAGTTCGTTACGTATCAGCAGATTCGTATCAGATGCTATGGCCATCGGTTTGCTCCCCATCATTCGTGGTATCGGTATCCGTATTGAGTTGGTCATAGCACGCCAATGAGGGTGCACGGACAACGATATTGCGCGCCTTGTCATTGTCGGGCAGCGTGAGTGCCAATGGTGGTGACAGGTCTCGCTGCTCACGGCGACGCTCAAGCACCTGCCGGACACTGTTTGGATGGGGTACGCCATGGTTGAGCGCCTCGATGATGGCCTGTTCGAGTTCGCCCGCACCATAGTCATCGAGTAATTGCACGAGTAGAGCGGTGACACGCGATAGCGGAGTGCCACGTTGCGCGGCCTGTTGTATGAGTACACCACTGGAGGGTGCCGCATGTGCCAGCCGATCTTGTCCACGGTGATGGCGGGCACTTCGCTTGGCGTTGATCAGTGCTTCGATATGCGTCGAATTTTCAATCTGCTCCCCCTTGCCATAGGTGCGTGGGTGGTCAGCGATGACTTCACTGCCATCAAGTACACGCACCCGAGTCAGCGAGGCCATAACAGTTACGCTGCGACGTACTTGCGTGTGCGGCACACTGTAGTCATTCAGATCAAAGCGTACATAAGGTGTTTTGCCGACACTGACCTCGACTCGCTCATCGGTTTCAAAGGGATTGTCCGGTAGTGCAAGCAATTGTGGGCGTTCCCGTGCAAAGGCCTCGCTCACGGTCATACTGGGATCTTCCGGACAGGGTCGGTTGCCAGCAGGGCTGGCACACCAGCGTTCGGCCTGTGCATTCAGATCATCGATATCCGACCACTGACGAGCGGCAAAAAAGTTGTCGCGAATATAGCGTATCGCCCGTTCGACGCGGCCTTTCTCATTACCCCGGGCGACGGCAACCGGCCTGGGTTCAAAATGATAGTGTGCCGACAACGCCAACAGGGTGGGATGAAAGCGGATCGCATCATGACGGCGTTCGAGTACAGCAGACTTCAGATTGTCATACAGAAGTACCCTGGGTAAGGCATCCCATGCCTCAAAGGCGGCGACATGGCCCCGCAGAAAGCTTTCCATGCGTTGATTGAGATAGAAACGCAGGAAGATCTGGCGACTCCAACCCAGCACCATCACGAAGGCCATCAGCGGCCGCTTTGCACGACCGATCTGAACATAATCAAAATGGCCCCAGTCGACTTGTGCCTGTTCGCCCGGCAGTGTTCTGAGCCGAAGATAGGCTTCACTGGGTTTGCGCGGACGCAATTGCGCAACATATGAGCGGAAATGGCTGGCACCGCCTGGATAACCACGTTGCTGTGCCATCGCATACAGCCGTGCAGCACTGAGCTTGGGGTATTGTTCCAATGTCTCTATCATGAACGGCAGGTAGGGATCAATGATCGAGGCCGATCGTGCACGCTCAGCCTTGGGCATGCCGGCCTGTGACAGCACGCGATCGACCGTTGAATGATGCATGCCGAGTTGGGTGGCAATGGTATGCGTGCCCCAGTGTTCGACAAAATGATAGCGAAGAATCTTCGCTTCAAGTTCCTTACTGATCGCCAATGGTTATCCCCTTCCATCAAAGGCCGTCCTCACAACAATGAGTGAGGCCTGCCAGGTTACGGTGGTCGCAGAAAACCGCGTCTGAGGAAGGGGTCGCATTCGTGGTGACAGCGATGACAGTAAAGCGCCGTCTCATCACGCGGGTGCGGGGCTTCCTGATGGCTTTCCCCTGCGTTCGATATGAACAGTAGTAGAACAAGCGCGATGATCGGGCGGGAACCCTGATGCGTTACTTTTTCTCGTCGACGTGCCCGAAATCGACGTTGGCGATCCGCATTGTTGTGTCGACCACGGCGTGTTGATCGGTAACGTTTGGCTGCTCGATACAGTGAGTCAGCACGGGCCAGATCAGCACAGCCCTGCCGACAATAGACATTACCGCGGTCACAGTGACGACAGAGAATGACTTGGCAGTGACAGCGAGCACAGTGAAACAACCGGGCACTGGGGTTCATCGGTATAAAAGGCCGATGAGGGTTGGATTTTAACCTGTCCAGGTGAGACGATGAGCAGGCTGTGCGAAAGCACGGTTTGGGGCATGGCGTCAGTGTTTGACTGTCAATTCTTGGCTGGCGTCATGCCTTTCTCTTCGGCGACACCCCTCCATACCTATTTTTCAGTTCAATGTCACTGAATCACATGCAAGCTTGCATCGCCTCATGGGTGAAAATGGCTACGCTGAGTTCACTGTTCGGGAGAAAGTGTTTTTTGCTCCAGGGCGGAACA
>JAFDKD010000127.1 GCA_019307165.1 Deltaproteobacteria bacterium
TCCCTGTCTTGATATCCGCCAGAAACTGAAGCCCGTAAAAAAGCCCCTCCACGCCCTCCTCCTCGCCCGGGACATCGACGCGCCTGCTGGCCTGGGCCCCGGCCGCGATGAATACCGCGTCGTATCCCTCGGCGGTGAGGTCATTGACAGTGTGCCCGGCATCGATGGGAGAATTGTACCGAATTTCCACACCGCAACTCTCGATGTACGCCACTTCTTTCTCGATGACCTCACGCGGCAGACGAAACTCCGGGACCGTGATGCCCAGCATGCCGCCGGCCACGGACTGGGCCTCGAAAACCGTCACGGGATACCCGGATTTGGCCAGAAAATAGGCGCATGTCAAGCCCGCGGGCCCTGCTCCCACCACGGCCACCTTCTGTTCGCGGGTCACAGGAAAGGGCTCCGCCCGTTCCGGCATGTGATCGAAATACCAGTCCGCCGCGAACCGCTTCAGCGAGCGTATGGCCACGGGCTCGTCCAGTTCGCCCCTCCGGCACTTGAATTCGCAGGGGTGGATGCAGATGCGGCCGCAGACCGCGGGAAACGGGTTTCGCTCCCGGATGATATCCACGGCCTTCTCGTAGTTTCCCGCGCCGATGGCCGCCACGTAATTGGGCACGTCGATCCCGGCCGGGCATGCGTGCTGGCATGCGGAAATGACCATGGCGTCGCAGGTGGCACCCGCGCAGCGGTGCTCCAGAATGTGGTCCTCGTATTCCTTTCCGAAATACCGGAGCGTGGAAAGGGCGGGCTTGGCGCAGGTCTGGCCCAGGCCGCACAAGGACGCGGCCGTGGTGGTATCCCCCAGTTCCCGTAAACTCAGGAAGAACCGGGCGATCTCCACCATGCAGTTGTTTTCGTCCATCACGACCATGCCGCCGGACCCCATGATGGCGCCGATGCGCTGGAGCGTGTCGTAGTCGATGGGCAGGTTCAGATACTGGCTGGGTACGCAGCCGCCGGAGGGGCCGCCCATCTGAACGGCCTTGAACCGGCGCCCCTTGGGGATGCCGCCGCCGATATCGAAGACCACCTCCTTCACGGTTACGCCGATTGGCACCTCCACCAGGCCGGTATTGTTTACCTTGCCCGCCAGGGAAAAGATCTTGGTCCCCTTGCTCTTTTCCGTTCCCACCTGCCCGTACCAGTCCGCCCCTTCCCGGATAATCAGCGGCACGTTGGCCCAGGTCTCCACGTTGTTGATGTTGGTGGGCTTGCCGTCCAGGCCCGCCTGGGCCGGAAAGGGAGGTCTGGCCCGGGGCATGCCCCGTTTCCCCTCGATAGATGCCATGAGGGCTGTTTCCTCGCCGCACACGAACGCGCCCGCGCCCATCTTGAGGGACAAATCGAAATCAAAGCCGGTTCCCAGGATGTTCTCGCCCAGAAGGCCCAGTTCCCGCATCTGCTCAAGCGCCAGGGTGAGGTGCTCAACCGCAATGGGGTACTCCTCCCTCACATAGATGTACCCGTATTCCGCGCCCATGGCATAAGCGCCCACCAGCATGCCCTCCAGCACGGCGTGCGGGTCCCCTTCCAGGAGCGCACGGTCCATGAACGCGCCCGGATCTCCCTCATCCGCGTTGCAGATGATATACTTGGGCTTCCCTGCGGCCTCCCGGGCGAACTTCCACTTGAGACCCGTGGGAAAACCCGCCCCACCCCGTCCGCGCAGTTGGGCCGCGGTGACCTCGTCGATCACCTGTTCGGGGGTCATTCCCGAAAGGGCCTTGACAATGGCCCGGTATCCGCCGGCCCCGATGTAGTGGTCGATGCGTGTGGGATCGATGCGACCGCAGTTGGCCAGGACCCGCCTCACCTGTTTCCGGTAGAAGGGTATCTGGTCACGGGAGAAAATCGGTTTTCCGGTTTTCGGATCGCGAAAGGCGAGTCGCTCTATGAACTCCTGCTTTCGGACTGTCCGGGCCAAGATTTCCGGCGCATCTTCGGGACTCACTTCCTGGTATTGAATCCCCATGGGCTCCAGGGCCATGACCGGCGCCATGGCGCAGAAGCCGTGGCACCCCGTGGCCCGGATTTCCACCTCTTCGGACAGACCCTGTTCCTTTACGGCCGCCTCCATGGCCTCCTTGACCTCGGCCGAACCATAGGCCCGGCACCCGGTCATGCACACATGGACCACGGTCTTGTCCCCGCTGATCCCGGACGCGATCTTGTTTCGATACCATTCCAGCCGCCCTATGGACCCAAGTTTTTCCATGCCTTCGGCTAGTCTCCCTTGTCTTTTTTGTATTGCCCCAGGACGCTGGCGACCTTTGGGGGAGAAAGTTTTCCGAAATAGGTGAGGTTGACCATCATGGTGGGGGCCAGAAAACAGGCCCCGAGACAGGCCACGGTTTCCAGGGTGAACCGATAGTCCTCTCCCGTCTCCCCCTCGTCGAGATCCAGTTCTTTTTTCATGAGGCGAAGGATGCTCCTCCCGCCCTTGACGTGGCACGCGGTGCCGCGGCAGACCCGGACCACATACTTGCCCTTTGGCTCCAGGCTGAATCCGGCATAAAAGGTGATCACGCCCTGCACCTGGGTGGAGAACAGCTTCAATGCGTCGGCAATGGGTTCGATGGATTCAGGCGGAACATAGCCGAAGGTCTCCTGGACCTCCTGGAGCAGCGGAATGAGCGCCCATTTCCGGTCCCGGTGCCGGTCTATGATGGATTGGAGCTCCTGTCTGTCGATCGGTTTGGGTTTCATTCTAAAAACATGCTCCTTTGGCCTTTTTTCTCTCGCCAAGATCGCCAAAAACGCTAAGAGGGCCGAGAAAAGGCATTGAAGATTGAAAATTGAAGATTGTTAACCGTCTATTGCCCTCTGTCTTCTGTCTTCTGTCTTCTGACTTCTGTCTTCTCGATCCTGACGGAACAAGTGTTCCAGCCGGGGAAATCGCGTTCCTCAAAAGAGGTGAGGGGCAGCAGATTCCGTGCGTCATTGCCCGAAAAAGCGGCCGGGATGAAAACCAGTCCTTGATCCAGGCCCCTGTCCACACGAATCCGGCGTTCGAGGAACCCGGCGGCGGACGTGATGCGGACCGTGTCGCCATCATGCAGCCGGAGTTCGCCGGCGTCCGTCTCGGAAACGGCCGCCTCCCCCCGGGCGGGAAGATCCCGAATCCGGGCGGACCGGCTGGTGCGCGTGCCGCTGCCCAGATGATATCGCTCGGATCCCAGAATGGCCGTAACGGGATAGGCCTCATCCGGTTTTACGGGTTCCACATGGGCCAACGGCGAAAACGGGATACGCTCGCCCTGCCCGTCGGAACGAAACGGGGTCGCGGCATCCGGTCCCCGCACCCAGGTCCGGTCCTTTGCTTCCGTCATACCGCTGTAAGCAGGCACGTGCCGGCCGATTTCCTTTCGGACGGCCTGGAGCGAACCATAGGGCTTTCCGCCGCCCATTGCGGCGGCCAGGGCATCCAGGATCTGCCAGTCCGGGCGGGCATGGCCGGGCGGCGACACCGCCGGTTCAAAACGCTGAATCCGCCCCTCCATGCTGGTAAAGGAGCCTCCCTTTTCGGAAAAAGCCGCCCCCGGAAGCGCCACATGGGCCATGCGCGCGGTTTCGGTATCCAGGATGTCCTGAACCACGAGGAATTCCAGGCGCTCAAGGGCCCGACGCACCCGGTCGGGGTTCGGGAGCGCTCGAAGGGGGTTCTCGCCCATGACAACCAGGGCCTTGAGATTGCCCCGTTCAGCCTCCTCTATCATGCGGAAGATGTTAAGACCGGCATCGGGTGAAATCCTGGTCCCCCAGACCCGCTCCCACGACCGGCGGACGGCCTCGTCCGACAGGGGCCCCCGACCCGGCAGCGCTTCGGGTACGGTCCCCATGTCCCACGCCCCGTGGAAGTTGTTCTCTTTTGAAACGGCGTAAAGTCCGGCCCCATTGCGCCCCACGCTCCCGGTCAGCAGAAGGAAATTCAGGAGCGCGTCCATCGCCCGATCCCCGCCCCTCTGCCGCAAGATCCCCTGACCCGCGAGAGCGGCGATTTTTTTACCCGCCAGGAGATCCGCGGCCTTTTCAAGCGCTGAAATATCCAGTCCCGCGACGTCCGCGGCCCCTTGCACATCGACCTGTATCATCTCTTCCCGGTACGCCTCGAATCCCCGGGTGAATTGCTCGACAAAGGGCATGTCCACGGCATTCCGCTTCAGGAACAACGCGGCCAGGGCATTGATCAGTTCGAGATCCGCGCCCGGCCTCAGCTGAAGCCATTGATCGGCATGGAAGACCAAGTCCGTCTTTCTGGGGTCCACCACCAGCAACGGAACGCCTCCCGAGGCTGCGCGTTTCAGGTGGTAGCCCTGCACCGGGGCCGTGTGGGTGAGGTCCGCGCCGAGCACCAGCACGGCATCGGCCCTGCCCAAGCCGGAAAAGGGGTGAGGTGACACACCCCCTAACCTCCGGTAAACGGAGCCCAAGGCCCATCGGCCCCATAAAGTGCCGCCATTGTCCACGTTGTTGGTCCCCACGACGGCCCGGGCGATTTTCTGAAACAGGTAATTTTCCTCACTGGTGCATTTGGATGATCCGTAAAAGGCAATGCTCTGGGGACCGCTCTGCTTGCCGATATCCATAAGCCGTCCCGCCGTTTCGTTCAGGGCCTCGTCCCAGGAAACCGATTGCCTTTCCCCGTCCTTAAGCACGGTTGGATGAACGAGCCTGTCTGGAGAGTTGAGGAAGTCCTCGGCGAAATGCCCTCGAACGCAGAGCGTGGCGCCGTTCACCGTACCCGGCAGGCGGCACGGACCGGCCTCGACCACGCGTTCCGCGGCCACCCCCAGGGCGAGCGAGCAACCGACGCCGCAGAACCCGCACACCGAATCGACCTCCCGCTCGGGCGTGCCCACGTAGCTATTGATCTTGGTGGAAAGGGCGCCGGTGGGGCACATGGAAACGCAGGCGCCGCAAAAGGTGCAGTTGCTCTGTTGAAGGTCCAGGTTGTGGACCGTTGCCGGCCGGGATCGAAACCCGCGCAGGTTGTAATCGATCGCCCCGACCCCGACCAGTTCATGGTCTGCCCGGATACATTTGCCGCACAGGATGCATTTGGAGAGGTCCCTGACGATGAAGGGGTTGGCCTGCTCCAGGGGACGATAGTTGGGCATGGGATGGAGGCCCGTTTCCCCGATCCCCAGGTCCGCCGCGAGCCCTCGAAGTTGGCACCGGTTTCCCTTGTTGCACACGATACAGGACTCCGGATGCTCGGCCATCATCAGCCTGACGATGTTCCGACGGTGTTTCATCACACGCTCCGAGCGCGTGTGGACGGTCATGCCGGCAGCCGCCGGCGTGACGCAGGAGGCCATGACGCGTCCGCTTTTTTCATCCTCCACCAGGCAGATGCGGCAGGCCCCGAATGGCTTGAGTTCCGGATGGTGGCACAGGGTGGGGATACGGATTCCGGCGCCTTCAGCCGCATCCATGAGGCTCGTGCCCGCATCGCAGGCGACCCGTTTGCCATCGATGGTCAGGGTGATCTGCTCCAAAACCTTGGCTCCTTGTCACGGCCCCCAATGGTTAAGTCGAATGGCGTGAGTGATCGCGGCTGAAGCCGCTCCTACAGGGATCTGTGCATCCCGCATCGACAAGAGTTAAAAGGCCCGGAATTTTTCAATCAACCACTTGGTTTTCATCCAGAAACGAGATAATTTGCGCAAGATCAAGGAAGACGATAATTTCAACCACAGGAATACGGGTAGTATTTCGAGGATTGAAATTTGAGTCTGACGCAGAGATTGTGCAAATTTGCCATTTCTGGATGAAAACTAGCGCAGTTTGGCTGCATCGAGATACAACCTCAAATTCTCCTCGCCGCCCATGGTGATGATGTGGACCCCCTGGCACAGGTCCTTGAGCCCGCGGACGATGTCTCCAAAGATCTCCAGACTGGCCTTTTGCTTGTCCGGAGAGCCTGCCAGCTTCTTGATGATCCAGTCCGGCACCATGCCCGACTTGAAATGCCGGTTCAGGAACTGGGCCATGCCGGCCGTCCTGAGAATCATGACTTCGGCGATGACCGGAACGCCGAAGGTTTCGGCTCGCTTGAGGAACCGCTCGAAATGGTCAACGTCGAATACGGGCGTCGTCAGAAAATAACCGGTGCCGATCTTGGTCATTTCCTCCATCTCTTTCATCTCCAGGTCCGGCACGTTCTTTCCCCAGCCCGATTCCACGCCCGATCCTACAGTGAATTCCGCGCTCCCCGGCAGGGAATCGCCTTCCACCGTCCGGCCCTGGCGCATGTGTGTCAGCACGGAGTCGAGTTTGGCCGCGTCCACATGAAAAAACATCATCTCTTGGAGGCTGTCGCCGGTAATTCGGTAGTCCTCGGTAAAGACCAGCAGGTTCTCCACGCCCGACTCGTGGGCCCGCAGGAGGTCCTTTTGAAGCTGAGGTCGGCTTTTATCACGGGTGGTGGTCTGATAGATGGACTCGAAGCGGTTTTGTTTGAGCAGGTCGCAGGTCTTGAGGCTGTCCCCCACGATTCCCTCGATCTCCAGTTCAGGTACGGACAGGCCGTCCACCCGGCCCCGCACCATTTCCAGGCGCCGAATCAGGGCCTCCGGTTCTTCATCTACGGGGGCCTGAACTTCCGAGGTCACGGCAAAGCGTTTTTTTTCAAGGGCCTCTTTCAGTTTCATGTCAAGCTCCTTTCTCCATCCGACACTCAACTCGGACATCCATAATTATGTCCGAGTTGAGTGCCGGATGACCAAGGGCTATTAATTCGGCTCAAGCAATCGAGCCACTTCCTCTTTCAACTGGGACAGGGGCAACGGCTTCGAAAAACAGACATCCGCTCCAAAGCCTGTCATTTTTTTGAATTTTTCCTCATCCAGGTAAGCTGACAAAACGATAATCTTGATATCGGCCGTTTCCGGATTGCCCTTGATCTTTTGACAAACCTCGGATCCCTTGATGTCCGGCATCATGATGTCCAGAATCATGAGATGCGGCCTAAAGTGGTTCACCTGGAGACCGGCCTCGAACCCGTCGGCGGCTGAAATAACCTCGTAATCGTGTTCATCTTCCTCCAGGGCCTGAACTATGGTTTCGACAATAATGGGATCGTCATCCACCACCAGGATTCTGCGCCTCCCGTCATCCGGCTCCGCATCCGGAATGGGAATTCCCTGGCCGCGCATAAAGGTCTCCAGATCGGAAAGCTTGATTCGACGGTGACCGCCGACTGTCTTATAGGCCTTGATATGGCCCGACTCGATCCAGTTGATGATGGTTTTGGGAGATACGCTGCAGTACTTGCTGGCCTTAAATACGGTCAGGATGTCTTCCATGGCATGAACTCCTTGATGGTGTCTAATACCGAGTGCTTGGCATTACATTTATTATAGATTTTACCATTTGAAAAGAAAAAAATACCATTAAAATAAAAATAATTCCTGTAATTTTGGAAATAAGCCCGGGACGGGCGATTTGTCAGGTTGGAAAAATGGTGGGTAGAACGGAAAGAATATCGAACAAGGAATGCTGAATTTCGAAGTGAAGCTAGCTTTCTCCCGTAGAGCCCCGCTCTAGGGTCTCCGCCTCGAGATCTTCGACAAGTGCGGGATAAACTCAGGAGGAAATCCAACTCTCCATTGAAAAAAGGGGCATTGTATCGCCCCCCTTTGCAAAAGGGGCTTCCGGGTTTTCAGTGGGTAGCAGGGTACAGAAAAGCCTATCAATTGAAACCGGCAACATTCGTGGTCGTTGTCGTTGTCGTTGTCGTAATCGCCGTAAGGCACCCAACTCTCTCTGACGGCGTATTCGCGCCCACCGAGTTTCGTTAACATTGACACGATTCGGATGAGCATCGCCTTGCCATTCGAACTCTCTTGGGCATCA
>JAFDKD010000786.1 GCA_019307165.1 Deltaproteobacteria bacterium
CAGATGGAATAAATTCCCTGCTCAGAAGACCCCGGGGGCCGCGGCCTCCGGGTTTTTTTGTGCACAATTTCCGGTCATCACGGTTCGTGGCATGATTATTGGTTCTTACCTTACACGATCACTTCCCTTGACATCGGTTCCCGATGTGCGCATAATAGGAACATACTTCTAGGAGGTGTGTTATGCCTAAAACCCGCCTGAATGTGAGCCTCGATCAGGACCTCGCCGAATTTGCCAGGGTATTTGCGGCAGAAAACCGCACGTCGGTTGCGGATATGGTCACTCAATATCTGCTGGCTCTGAAGCGTCGCGTCGAAGGTGAAGACGTGGAAAAGATACTGGCTCACCCTGCTTTTCAACAGGCCATCGAAGAGGCCCAGGAGAAACTCTGGGCCGGCGCCGCAAAATGGCATTCATACGATGAGGTCTTCGGCGACTGATGGAAGCCGTATTTGAAGCCTGCCTTCGGCGAACCGTTAAAAGGCAACTGGCAAGGGTTCTACTCATGCCCTGTCAAGCGCAATTTCATTATCATCTACCTTTATTGCGACGTATGCCGCAAGAAAGGCGATAATGCCGTGGTCGCCTGTGCAGACTGTCTGGAAACGCCGGATCGTACCATCAAGTTTGTTCTTTTGGGCCTCCACGATGACGCCTACGGGAATTAAGCTTTCTTTATAATCAATATGATGGATGAGCGAAGCTCCTCCACTACTTTAGCTCACTCTAGCTCACTCAGAACTCTAGCTCGTGCCCATCCATAAACGAAATTGGGGCACTGGCAAGTTTCCAATTCAGAAATGTGCAATTTTTTGCAAGTTCAAGGAAATCAAGGGGTTGGGCGGAGGCGTACGGTAGTACGCCGCACAACCAACCCCGCAGATTGACGCCGAAATTGTGAAAAAGGGCCATTTCTGGATGGAAACTAGCTCACTTCATGGTCCGCATTTCCGGTATGGCATAGCCGGAAAACTCTGACCTGACCCAGAGGACCCGTCTTCGCCTTCGGCTACGCCGCGGCAAGCCAGGTTTTGCAGATGGAATAAGACGTCAAAACAATCTTGACATCGATGAGAAGGTATTATAGCTTCAAATCGAAGTCAATAATCAAATAGAAGTTGAATGAATTATATCGTTAACTACTTGTAATTTATCGAATTTCAAAAGAGACCCGAATATAAGAAATGAATGGGGGAAAATATGACGAAGATTGTGACCGGACTGGAACCGCTGTTCAATCCCCGCTCCGTAGCGGTCATAGGTGCTTCCAATAATGTGAACAAATGGGGTCGTTCGACCTTTTCCAGCTTGATGAAGCACTATCGAGGCGACCTGTATGCAGTAAACAAGCGTGAAGAGAAAATTCTCGGTCATCCCGTTTATAAAAGAGTCACGGATATACCGGGCGAGGTGGATCTGGTCGTAATCGTCATCCCGCCTGAAAACGTCGCCGGTGTCATGGAGGATTGCGTCAAGAAAGGGATCAAAGCATCCGTGATTATTACGGCAGGCTTTGCCGAAACCGGTCCCCAGGGCAAGGCATTGCAGGACAAGGTCGTGAACATAGCGCGTCGAGGCGGAATTCGCATTGTCGGCCCGAACTGTATGGGCATGTGGAGCGCATCCGCACGCCTGACTGCATTTATGTTTCCCATGGATATTCTTGACGGCCCACTTGCCTTGATATCTCAAGGGGGGAACATCGGAGGCGCTCTTGTTGCAGATGCGACCGCCCGCGGTATCGGTTTCAGGCATTATGTCAGCTGCGGCTGTACGGCCGATATTCAGATCGAGGATTACGTCGAGTATCTGGGCCATGACGATTCGGTCAAGGTGATTATGCTTTACATAGAAGGGCTCGGGGACGGGAATCGGTTTGTGGAGAAAGTGAAAAAAGTGACCCGAATGAAGCCTGTCGTCGCTTTGAAGCCCGGGAAAACCGATGCCGCAGCTCGGGCGATCTCATCTCATTCGGGCGCCCTTTCGGGGTCGGATCCGGTGTACGATGCCGCTTTTAAGAAGGCCGGTGTGCTGAGGGTGGAATCCTCGACCGAACTTCTGGATCTTGGAATCGGTTTATTGACCCAGCCGCTCCCCAAGGGCAGGAATGTCGTGATTACCACACCTGGTGGAAGCTACGGGGTCATGTGCGCTGAAGCGTGCGCCCTTCGAGGTATGAATATCATCGATCTCCCTGATTCCGCCATGAAAACATTCAACACGATGTTTCCCTCCCGGTGGAGCCATGGCAATCCCGTGGATCCTGCGGGAGACAGAGATTTTGTTCAATATTTAAGGGCTCCGGAAGTGGCGCTTCAATGCCCGGAAGTGGATGCCCTTATTTTCATGGGCTTTGGATCATTCTCGGCCCTCTCATCGGTTTTTGGAGGGGGCAAGGGCGGCACCGGCATCATGAACTGGGTGAAAGGCATAGAAGGAATTGAAGAGATGGCGCCGGCAGCGCTGAAAATCCTGAACTCCGGGGATGAAAAAGACATCCGGCAGCTGGTTAAGGCCCTGATAGGAATGATGTTTGCATCCATCATGCCCACCAAAAGCCTGAAAATGGACGAATTTCTGGAAACGCTGTCCGGCGCCCTGACTACCGAAAAAATGCTGCACACTTCGTTTTTCGACACGTTAAACGATCTGTTTGAATCCTTAACCACCGGCAATAGTGACAAACTGGGTGATATCAATATCATGGACCTGATGGAACCCATTCCGGGCGCCTTGGTCAGGGGCCTTATTGAAAAATACGGCAAACCAATGATCACGACAACATTTACCGAGGGAAATACCCAGCTCAGCGAAGCCGGGCATTTTCCATATCCCAATTCCGACCGTGCATCCAACGTTCTCAAGAATTTTTGAGTACAACGAATATCTTGAAAGGGGAAAGAAATGAGTTCGGATTTGAATGCGTCTTTGCCTGTAATCATCGGGATTGGCCGGCACGTAAACCCTAACGTTGCAAAAGACGAGGATGCCCCAGATCTAAGGCGCCAAGGGTGAAGCTGTAGTACTTTACCGCGAACCCTTGGCAACGAAAGAGATGGGGTATCCTCGACTTTCCCGAAGGGTAAATAAAATGGCAACTTTTCACTGGTTTCATGATACCACTTGCGGTGAATTCCAAAAAGAAAGTTGAAAAGGCGGAAACGGCCTGTAATTATTGGTTTTAATCCAATTTTGCCATTTTATTTATGCAACTAAAGGG
>JAFDKD010000787.1 GCA_019307165.1 Deltaproteobacteria bacterium
CGCAGACTAACATACTATACCAAGGCTCTCGCCGAAATGGGCTATAATGTCAAACCATTAGCAACCGCAGAAGCCACTGCTATGGGGGGAAGTTACATATGAGATGTCAGAAAAACAATGTCAACTGAATACGGCATGTCAATATCCGCATTATTGAATTCTAAATTCTCAATTCCAAATTCTCAATTCCAAATTCTATATTTCCTTTCCTTCGACATTCCTTGTTCGGTGTTCGTTATTCTCTTTTTCCTCCCGGGCTTGCGATCACCGGGCATTGATGATAGCTTGCAGGCAGAAAAGGAGATTGCATGATGACCGAGAACGTACCTGTGGAAGTAAAGGATGCCACCTTTGACGATGTGGTCTTGAAGGCCGAGGGGATTGCGGTTGTCGATTTCTGGGCGCCGTGGTGCGGCCCCTGTAACACCATGGCGCCCGGCCTGGAAGCCTTTGCCGCCGCCAATCCGGGTAAGGTAAAGGTCTTCAAGCTGGATGTTGACGACAATCCCAAGATAGCCGAGAGGTATGAAATCCGCAGCATACCCACGATTATTTTTTTCCGGGAAGACGAGATATTGGAAACGAACGCGGGCGCCATGTCCGAGACCTCGCTACAGAATAAACTCGACGCCCTCTTGGGCGGGTGACGCCATCGACGCTAAAAAAAAAGAATATCGAACAAGGAATGTCGAATGATAAAGTGATGGTTCGGTCATACCCTGCGGGCATGTGCCATGGTCACAATCCTTCGACATTCGACATTGGATATTCGATATTCGTTATTCAGTTCCTAATCCGCCTGATGCTATCCTTTCGAATAAAGCGGCGAGATTTCCCGGAGGGTCGTGACCGCCTCCTTCAACCCTTCAAGAAACTTCATGACTTCCGCTTCCGTGTTTTCCACCCCAAAGGTGATCACCATGGTTCCCTGGGCGTCGGCGAACTCCCTTCCGATGGACAGAAGCACATGGGAGGCCTGAAGCGCGCCCGCCGCGCATGCCGATCGCGTGGACACGGCGATGCCATCCTCGTCCAACATGAGGACTACGCTTTCCCCTTCTATGTACTTGATGGAAATGGAGCACAAATTGGGAAGGCAAAATTCGGGATGGCCGTTGACAATGTATTCGTCTATGGCGTTGGGCAGTTCCTTTAACAATAGCGACCTGAAAGATTTGGCCTGAGCGATCCGCTCATCCATGTCCCGGACGGCCACATCCGCGGCCACACCCATGCCGATGATTCCCACCAGATGCCTACGCCCCTCCGGATGTAAAGGGCGCCCACCCCCGCGGGGCCGTAAAATGTATTGGAGGCGATGCTGACCAGATCGGCGCCCATTTTCTGAACGTCAACGGGGACCACACCCACCGAATCCACCGCGTCCGTGTGAAAAATGATTTTCCGCTCCCTGGTGATTGCGGCGATGTCTTCTATGGGCTGGATCGTGCCGATCTCATTGTTGCTGTGCATGATGGTGACAAGTATGGTGTCTTCGCGGAGGGCTTTGGCCACGTCATCGGGATTGACCCGGCCGTAACCGTCCACGGGGACCGAAGTCACCGCGAAATCCATCATTTTCAACCGGCGGAGGGTTCGCAGCACGGCATTGTGTTCAATGTTGGACGTGACGATGTGCTTGCCCTTGTCCGCCTTGGCCAGGGCGACGCCTTTCAAGGCGTGATTCACCGATTCCGTACCGCCGGACGTAAACGCCACCTCTTTGGGCACGGCACTGTTGATCAGGCGCGCCACCGACTCCCTGGCGCCCTCCAGCACTTCGGCGGCCTCGTCTCCCAGCCTGTGCTGGCTCGATGGATTTCCGTAGTTTTTCCGGATGGCCGATATCATGGCGTCCTGCACTTCGGGCAGCAGCGGATTAGCCGACATGTGGTCGAGATTGATGATGCTCATTGGATTTGCCCTTCCTCTTCTGAATGATTAGTGCTCGTGATCCAGCTTCAACTGGCACGACTTGCAATGCGTGGCGTCTTCCTCGACCTCCGTGTCGCAATAAGGACAATAGCAGGTCCCGCCTTCATGATTGTGTGTGTGTTTCTCCTGTCGCTTGGGCTCGGCAACCGCTTTTCCCGCATTTCGGTCCTCGTAATTTTTGATGGCCTGGTGCAGCGCATCGGCTCCGAGGTTGGAACAGTGAAGCTTGTTCTTGGGGAGACCCTCCAGGGCCGCGGCCACATCCTTGTTGGTAATCTTTTTGGCCTCGTCAAGGGTCTTTCCCTTGGCCATTTCCGTCAGCATGCTGGACACGGCGATGGCCGCGCCGCAGCCGAAGGTCTGGAACTTGATGTCTTTGATGAGATCATCCTGTATGTCCAGGTAAATGGTCATCATGTCGCCGCACAGGGGATTGCCGACCTCTCCGACCCCGTTTGCCTCATCGAGCACCCCGACATTTCTGGGGGTCTTGAAATGGTCCATCACGGTCTTTGAATACATGTTCCTTCCCTCCTTTAATTATCGCTCTGGCATATATATTAAGCATCATTATCATTTAGTAAACTGTCAAAAGGAAAAACTGCGGGTCTTCTCCAATTTAGCTGAATATGCTATCCTGCGCGTGCATCAAACGGCGATTCATCCCGGCATAGCGTCGGGGCGGGACGGTCCCGGCAGAGGGTCTCGATCCCGATCGATGAATGAGACGAGCACTGGAACGGGCCAACCCATGACCACCCCTCCCAATGAAAACGGTCTTTTGCCGAAGGATTATTGCGGGCGAATCCTGACGGGCGCTTACAGCGATGCGCTGAAAAAACGCGTAGCAAACTACATCCGATGCTACCAGGCCTTCGACCGGAGCGGGAATCCCGCAATCCCTTATATTTCGGCGTGGATAGAGGGCGCCAAAGAGATCTGGTACGAGTTTACGGGCAGGCGTATGATAAAAGCGCTGCGCTGCGAACCCGGGGATGTGGCGCGCATCTTTCGTGAAAGCGTCAGCGGCAGGCGCATTTACGAATACCGCGATCCCGGTTCGGATGTTCACAGGGAGGATATCGATCGGAAGCAGCTCAGCGTTTCCAGGCGGAAAATACGAGAAGGCGTCAAACAGAAAGGCATTACCGAAGCGGTATACAAGCTTTCCTTTCCGAAGGGACAGTCCCTGTGGCTCAAGGACCTGGCCCGGGTGGAACGCCATGAGGCGGACAATATCTACCTATCCCTGGGCAATCTCACAATTCTCTCAAAAGAGATAAGGGCGGAAGAGGAACGGCTCAAAAAGCAAAGGCTCCAGGTTTCGTTGGAAACCGCGGGAGCCGTCTGCCACGAGTTGAATCAGTGCATTCAGACCATTTCAGGATATTCGGAAATACTGTCGGATGCGCTTTCCTCAGAAGACCCGATGGGCGATACGGTCCGTCGAATCGCGGATCAGGCCGGAAAGATGGGAAGTATCACCAATCGTCTCCAGCATATCACCTCGTACAAGACCAAAGGCTACCTCCGGGGGATCAGGATTCTCGATATTGAGGAGTCCTCGAAATAGCGATTCGTGAGCAGAAGGGAACGTCCGTGAAATATTGACATTTCATCTGCTGAACGGAACCCCGCGACTGCAATGACAGCAAAATGTCGATACGAACGTCCCCTTCTGCTCACGGATCGCTATTTCGA
>JAFDKD010000788.1 GCA_019307165.1 Deltaproteobacteria bacterium
ACTATTGTATCGCAACTGACTGTGTATATTAGGAAGGATGCCCTCAAAACAAAAAAAATGAGGGAAAAGAAATTTTATTACTTGACTTCGAGCTCTTCATAGGTGCCCAAGGTAAAACACCTTTGAAAGAGTAAATTCTTGATTGTTCAAAGTGACTTTTGTAGAATTATTGATGTCGTACAGAGAAAATTATGTTTTTTAACCGTGTAAATGGGAAATGTCGGATAAATGGAAAATCTCAGTAGACTCAACAATCGTGTGACTATCGCTATCGAAACCAATGGATTAACCCGTTGCTTTGGCGATCTCTATGCTGTGGACGATCTCGATTTGTGTGTGGAAGCCGGAAAGTTCTATGGTTTTCTTGGCCCCAACGGTGCAGGTAAGTCCACTACAATAAAAATGCTGACGGGCCTGCTCGCACCCACGCATGGTGCAATGCGAATCTTGGGCAAAGACACGACCGACGCCAACAAAGCCAGACAGGTCAAGCGGCAAGTTGGAGTTGTGCCGGAGGAACTGGCCCTGTTCGATAATCTAACCGCACGTGAATATCTTACCTTCATTGGACGCATGTATCAGTTGCCCATGGCGACGGTGCGAGAACGCAGCCAGGAGCTGTTGGCCATGATGAATCTGGATAACGAGGAGAAGAAACTCACACTCGAATATTCACATGGGATGAAGAAAAAACTAACCTTGGCAGCGGCTCTGATTCCGAATCCGGACCTGTTATTCCTCGATGAGCCGTTTGAGGGCATCGATGCCGTATCCTCTCGCGTGTTGCGAGATACTTTGAAGCGTTGCGTTCAACGCGGCACGACTGTGTTCCTGACGTCACATATTTTGGAAATTGTGGAAAGGCTCTGCACGAACGTCGGGATTATTGCCAAGGGCAAGCTCGTGTACCAGGCCACCATGGAACAAATTCGCGCCAGTGGTTCGCTGGAGGAACGATTTCTGGAGGCCGTAGGAAGCGACCACGGTGAACGACAAAAACTGAGCTGGTTGGAGGATTAGATGAACTGGAGCCAACTTCTCACAATCCTCTGGCTGCGATGGCGATTGACCCGAAATCAATGGTCACGCGGCGGGCAGTTTAATGCCGTCGTTACGATGATTGTTGTAGTGGTTGGGCTTGCTATAGGAGTGGGAGGCGGCATTGCCGGAGTGCTCGTAGGCTTCTTGGCGCTATCAGAAACTTCGCCAAGGGTACTCCTGGTGGTGTGGGATGTCATCATTGGCGCATTTCTGTTTTTCTGGATGATTGGTGTCGTTACGGAAATCCAGCGCGCCGAAACCATCGACATCAGCAGGATGCTGCATTTACCAATCTCGCTGAGAGACATTTTTATGGTGAATTACCTCGCATCACATCTTACCTTGAGCATCATTCTTTTCCTGCCAGGGATGTTGGGCCTTTCTGTGGGACTGATCTTGGGCAGGAGTTGGGCAATGACTTGGCTGTTTCCGCTGGTCCTTACTTTTATATTCATGATAACAGCATGGACATATTGCCTGCGCGGGTGGCTGGTCACACTCATGGTAAACAAGCGCCGACGCCGTGCCATTATTGCCGTGATCACCTTTACATTTATACTTCTGGCCCAGCTTCCAAATATCTTTATGAATGTCCTAAACGATCCTAAAAGGCATAGGACTAACACGACCGAATCAATACAATCTGACCAACAAACAACAACTCGCCACAGGAGCAGTGACGATAGTACCTTTCCCCATATGGTATTGGCGGCGCACAATTATGTGCCTTTTTTATGGACGGGAAAAGGGGCGATGTCACTGGCTCAGGGAAATCTTTGGCCCGCCGTTTTGGGTGCGGCCGGAATGTTTCTTATTGGTGGATGTGGTTTGAGGCGAGCCTACCGGACAACCTTCAGGTTCTATCAAGGACAAACAACCCGCAGGAAAACCTCAAGAAGACCGAAAGTGGAAAAGGGCATCGCCGCCGGGAGAAACCCACTTGAGAGACAAATACCCTGTGTTCCGCAAGAAGCTGCTGCGTTGGCGCTGGCATTCTTCCGTTCCCTTGTGAGGGCACCGGAAGTAAAGATGGCGTTGGCGACAAATATCATTATAGTACTGATTTTTGGTTCGATGATGCTCTTAAGGCGTTCAACTGTCATCGGCGAAAACTTCAAGCCGTTCATCGCCACAGGCGCCATCGCGATTACGTTCCTTGGAATGAGTCAATTCATGTTCAATCAGTTCGGATTCGACAGGAGCGGATTTCGCACCCTCGTTTTGCTCCCTACGCCTCGTAAATATATCTTGCTTGGGAAAAACTTTGCAACCCTGCCGATTGCAGTCGCAATGGGGTTGACCTTTCTTCTGCTTGTCAAGGTCTCACTGGGTATCTCGTTCATAATCATTATTGCCGCCGGCTTTCAGTTGGGGGCCGCATTCTTGCTGATCAGCATGCTGGGAAATCTTTGCTCCGTGCTTGTTCCTTATCGCGTTGCTCC
>JAFDKD010000128.1 GCA_019307165.1 Deltaproteobacteria bacterium
CTTGCAGAGAACGGACACCACGTCAAAGCCCTTGGCCTTGAAAATGTCTTCCACTATGGCGGCCTCTTTTGTGAGGCCGATGCAGAACGCCAGTCCCAGGCGCCGGTAGCCCATTTTCTTGGCGAACTCCCAAGTCTCGACGATCCGGGTCTTGCTGGGCTGCAGGACATAAGGACGCTCGTGCCGATTGACATAGCATTCGGACTCCTGAATGGAGGCCTGACGGGCGAATTCGCCCACATCCGCATTTTCGTATTCCCGGTTGGCATCCTCCAGCACCTGCTTGCGGCTGACCGTGGGGCAGCCTTTAGAAGCCTTCCCTTCGTCGGACATGCAGATCCTTTCGAAACGTGGGATGTCACACGAGGCACAAGCGGGCATATTTGTTTGAGTGCTATCTTCCATGGGGCTCCTTTCAAAAAAAAAGAATTTATGAGTATGGAGGCTGATATGTTTTTCAAAACCTTATGAGATCCAATGGATGTGTGTCAAGTGAAGTTGCGGGCCGACTTCGTCAGCTGTTTGTTGTTCCTGGTTCCTGGTTCCTTGTTCTTCGTTCATTCGACATTCCTTGTTCGATATTCTCTATTCCAGTCTCCTTCAACTTTACCAAATACAGTCGTCTGGAGAGTTTGACAAGCGCCCCTCCCGTCGTTAATTTTGAAATCAACATATCGGCAGTTATCCCTGAAATGCGAGGCTGGATCAGGCCATGGCCAAAATCATTTATCGGCATCCGTCCCAGACGGGATCCCATTGTCAAGAGCAAGAAAGATTCCATGCGCCGACTTAGGGTGCCCAGCTGCTTCTAACTGTTCTTGACACACTTTGAATCCTTACCTTAAAGTTGGCCAGTGTCCTTTGCGTCATTTGTGGATAGGCACTGGCTATACAAACACAGATCACATAATTCCGAGCATGGAGGAAAAAATGAAAAACGCCGTATTTGCAGGTTTTGTTCTGCTTCTGTTCCTGACATCAGCCGCCGTCGCACCCGCAGAGGAAGAACTCCTGGTAACCGGACCTGCCGGCGCGGCCAAGGTCACTTCTCAGGTCCTGGACGAAAATCAATTGGCCGTCTCGGTGACCGATGCCGAGGGAAATCCCATCAGGGGGCTGGGAGTGGGGGACTTTTTCGTCCGCTCCGGGGGAAAAGAGGCGAAGATCCTGTCGGTGGAAACCATGGAGGCCCGGAAAGACATTCCCTTGAACATCGTTCTGGTCCTGGACAACTCCTACTCCATGAAAAAGCGAAATGCCGTCAGGCCCCTGCTCAATGCCATTGAGGAATTTTTAAAGATTGTCCGTCCCATCGACAACATTCAGGTGGTGGTCTTTGACGGCAAAGGCCGCGTCGATGCCAACGGCCGCCCGATGCGAGTCAGAACGCTTCCCTCCAAGAGCGTCACGGAGATCAGGCATTTCCTGCAGAACAGCTACGACAAGGGCCTCACGGACAGTACCTATCTGTACGAGGCCATGGCCGCCGGAATCGATCTGATCGGCAAAATACCCGACAAGAAAAACCGGTTCCTGCTGGTGTTTTCGGACGGGGACGACATCAACAGCAACGTGGATCGCGCGTTTGTCAAGTCCATGGCCCAATCGGCGGGCGAATTTACCGCCTATGCGGTGGATTACATGCCAACGGAAAAACTGGACCCTTTCCTGCGATCGTTTTCGGAAACGCAAGGGGGCATGGCCTGGAAGGCCGCTTCCGCGGATACGCTGGTCCCCATTTTCAAGTCGTTTTCGACCACCCTCCTTTACCGATATATCGTCACCTACCGGTTTTCCAACCCGCCCACCGGCACCCTGGCACTTGCGCCGGAAGGTCTTGATGTTGAAATGCTGACCACCCTGGACGGTTCCCCCGTCATGAACCACATTTTTTTTGACAGGGGAGAGGATCGAATCCCCGATACGTACGTTCAATTTTCGGATCGGTCTCAAACCGCCGCATTTGGCGAGACGGCCATCGACAGCGTCTTTGAACGGTACCTCAACGTTTTGAACGTGGTCGGAAAGCGGTTGACCGCAAATCCTTCGGCCAAGGCCCG
Organism: Deltaproteobacteria bacterium; assembly: GCA_019307165.1. GTDB lineage: Bacteria > Desulfobacterota > DSM-4660 > Desulfatiglandales > Desulfatiglandaceae > JAFDKD01. The sequence continues at coordinate 2,061 of JAFDKD010000128.1, forward strand.
GATCATCGGCTGCAACGCATCGGTGGGGGTGGAAAAGGGAAACCTGACCTTGTCTCAGCGACGGGCCGTCCGTGTCAGGGATTATCTTGTGGAGATATGGGGGATCGATTCCTCCCGCCTTGAACTGGGGATCCGCAATCTGCCCCAGAGGGCGGCGCCCATCGATGCCCTGGGGGGACCGGCTGAAAACCAGCGGGTCGAGATCGTCTACGATCTGGGCGGGCTGCAAAGGGCGGCAGCCGAAGATTTTGTCGTTACCAAGGGCGGTGTGAAAGGTTTCAACGTCAGGCCGGACATCGAGGCGGAGTATGGCGTGGCCACCTGGGAGGTCAGCCTGCTGGCCGACGAAAAACTCATACGCAACATCCGGGGCACCGGGGAACTCCAGTCCGACATGTTTTTTTCACTGCCCGATCTGGGCATACGGAACCTCGGCGCACCCAACTCGCTTCAGGCGCGCATCAACGTGACCGACATCAACGGTGACGTTTTCGAGGCGACGTCGAACGCCGTGCCGATTAGGGTCTCCAAGCGGGTGCTGATCACCGAACTCATCGGCCTGCCCCGCGCCGACCTTGCCTTTGAACCGGAATCCCTGGTGATTGAAGAAGTAACCGCCATTGACAGTTCTCCACTCCTGAACTTCGTGTACTTTGACAGCGGTCAAAGCGTTATCCCGGACAGGTACGTACTGTTCAAAGATAAAGCGAAGACCCTCTCATTTTCCGAAAAACAGCTGAAAGGCACCATTGAAAAAAGCTATCATATGCTGAATATCGTCGGGAAACGGCTCCGGGAGCAGGCATCGGCCGCCATCACCCTTGCGGGCTGCAATTCCGGCTACGGTCCGGAGCGAAAAAACCTGAAGCTGTCCAGAAGCCGTGCGGAGGCGGTGGCCGCGTATTTAAATGAAACCTGGGGGATCGATTCCTCCCGCATGACGATCAAGGCGCGAAATCTACCCGCGGCCCCCAGCACGGGAAGGATCAGCGAGGGCCGACTGGAAAACCAGCGAATGGAAATTCATTCGGAGGCGCCCGGGATTCTGGATACGGTAAAAAGCACCTACGTGGAAGAGACCGGCAGTTCGGAAACCCTCAGCATTCTTCCCCGGGTCCGGGCCGGATATGGTGTTTCAAGCTGGCGAATCGATTTGTCCGGAGGGGGTCCGGTGCTTAAATCCTTCAATGGCGAAGGCGATCCCGAAAGCGCCTACGCCGTCAATCTGAAAGAGATCGGCCTCAAGGAAATCGGCGCCGTCAAGGTCCTTACCGCCGGCATTGAAGTTACGGACCGAAAAGGGGAAACCTATCGGGATCCGGAGGCGGCGAGCATACCCGTGACATTTATCAAGAGGGAAGAACGGGTCGCCAAGAAGCTGGGATACAGGGTCGTGGAGAAATACGCGCTGATCCTTTTCGATTTCGACAGTTCCGCCATTAAAGACCGCAACAAAATCGTGGTGGACCGCATCGTGGAAAGGATGAAGCAGGTCCCCCAGGCAAAGGTCAAAATTGTCGGCCACACGGATAACATCGGCAAAGAATCCTATAACCTGAAACTTTCGGAAAAACGCGCAAAGGCCGTGTATCGGCAACTCCTTTCGGCAGGGGCGATCGCCCAGACCATCGACTACGTGGGCGCCGGGCCCTACGATCCGCCCTTTGACAACAGCCTGCCCGAGGGGCGCGCGCTGAACAGGACCGTTATCATATACCTGGAGTACGAGCAGATCGAGTAATGAATCCGGTCCCATGGGGCCCGGCTTCGCCAGGCTGAGGCTGAGGTTTAGGTTGAGAAAAGGAATACGGAAGGAATTTATCGGTTTCTCAACCTCGACCTATCTGCCTTCTCATCCCACGACTATGGTCACGCCGGACACGCCAGTCACTTAGGACACCTTAGGTTTTTTTCGGACCATGTAGACCGTTTCGCCGGCCGGTGCGTCTTAGGGGTAAAATCAAAAAGGAGGTGAAATGGTGAAAAAGCGGTTTAAAGGGCGGGCAGGGTGACCGCGGCATTCTTATGACCCGACCCGATACACAAAATGAAGCGAGGCCGGAAGGCGGTGGGCCTCCCGCCCCCCTTGTGGAGGCGGCGCGCGCCGGAGATCACCACGCTTTTTCGGAATTGATGGGACCGCTGCAAGGGGAGATCTTTCGTATGGTTTATTACCGGACCCGTTCCCGCATGGATGCGGAAGACATTACGCAGGATGTCTTTTTTCAGGCATTCAAAAAATTGCCCGGACTTCACGATGCCGGTCGATTCAGACCGTGGGTTTTCAGCATCGCCCTGAACCGCGTACGGGATTTTCATCGGCGACGGCGATTTACCGGGCTTTTCGGCAGATTTGCGGAAGGGGAAGAAACGGAAAGAAACGAAGCCGGGTCTTCGGCTGGAAACGATCCGCTTGAGGCGGCCGCAAGGAAAGAATTCTGGAATACCATAGGGTCTTTCCTCGATCGGCTCTCCCGCGGGGAGCGGGAGGTGTTCTTGCTGAGGTTCTTCGACCAGCTGACCCTGAGCGAAATTGCCCGGGTCCTCAAAAAAAGCAAAAGCACCGTCAAGACCCACCTGTACCGGGCGCTTTCAAAACTGAGGAATGAAAAGCAAATATTCAAAATTCTGGAGGAGCAATGGTGATGTCTGAATTGGGCCCTCATCTTGATGAGGATCAACTGCTATGGGCGGTCGTGGATGAACCCGGGTTGCCGCCGGCGATTCGAGATCACCTGAAGTCCTGCACGCGGTGCCGTGCTGAAAAGGCCGGGTTTCAGAAGAATTTGGCCGCGTTGGGGCAGAAGGCCTCCCAAACGGCGCCCCGGCCGGAGGGCCCGTGGCCGCCCCATGCCAAGCCAGTGCGCCGACGCGTCCCATGGATTGTGGGGATGTGGCGACCCCTGGCGGGGGTGGCGGCGGTCGCTTTGGCGGTTATTTCATTCTGGTGGGGGCCGTCGTTTTTTCCGACATCCGGTGAAAACGCTACCGACGGGCAGGCCTTTGAGACCATTGTCCCCGATCAATTAATGACCGAAATCAATGCCCTTGCGGAAAACCCGTTGCCGCAGCTGTATCTGGATCTAATAGGGGAATCGGATATCGACGACGCAGAGAGCTTTATTCAATTTCTCATTCCCAATGCAGACAATGGCCGGGTTTCTTCGGGCAAGAAGCGGAAAGGAGTAACGACATGCTGAAAAAATTGATAATGACCCTAATGCCGGCAATGCTTCTGATGGGTGCAGGGGCGACTTTTGCTGCTGAAATGCCGGTGACCAAATGGTGGAACAACGCCGTCCTTACGGAAAGGCTCAATCTGACGGCCCAACAAAAAGCCCTGCTGGATGAGAAGTACATTGAAGCGCGACGCAGACTTATCCAGGTGAAGGGGGATCTGGAGGCGCAACGATTTGAACTTGAAGTCCTTCTGGAACAGGACCCGCTGGATGAACCCAGGATTATGGATCATTTTCGCATGCTGGAAAGCCTGAGGGCGGGCCTTGTTAAGGTGGGGTTCGAATTCATTCTGGATACCAGGCGGATTCTGGGCGTTGAGCGCTTTCGGCAACTCAAGGCCATCCACGATCAGGTGGGCCGAAAAAAAGGCCGCAAAGGCGAAGATCGCAAGCGCAGGAGAGAATAGAAAAGGGCTCAGGGCATAGGGCGCAGGGCTCATGGGAAACATGCTTCACAAAACGTCACTCATGAGGCTGTTGTTTTTCGCCATGCGCCATGCCCTCTGCTCTATTCCGCTCAACAACGTATATAACAGTATTTATGCAGTATCTTGTGTCTCGAAGGGTTCAAAGGTTCCGGGTTCAGGGTTCAAGGTTGCGGGTTGCTTTCCAGTCTCCCCCCTTTGTAAAGGGGGGCCGGGGGGGATTTATAACCGTTGGCAAATCCCCCTTCCTCCTCCGCAGTACCTGCTATGGAGGACGGGAAATCCCCCTTTATAAAGGTGGACTTAAAACCCCCTGAGACTACTGCCGTTTCCATGAAGTTTCATTATCGATCAGGCTTGTCGGAGCGTAGCGGAGATCCCGCCGTCCTTGGGCGGGGCCATCCCTGCGGCCACAGGCCCCGCTCATATCCAGCATCCAGTATCTTGCATCCTGTATCTTGTATCCAGCATCCCGTATCAAACTTCATGTGTTTTCCAAAAATGCATCGGGAGATGAGCCGGCGTTCTTTTAAAAAAACGGGTTTCCCGTTTTTTCCCTCCCCACCATGGACACGGGGCCGTGCCCGGGCAGCACCAAGGTATCGTCGGGGAGGGTGAATATCTTCTTCCGGATATTGTCCAGCAGAAGGGCCATGTCGCCGCCCGGGAAATCGGTCCTGCCGATGCTCCCCGCGAAAAGGGCATCTCCGCATATTACCATTTTTCGCTTTTCATTTTTGCCGTCAATTTCCAGTTCGCCCTCAAACACAAACCCCAGACCTGCCGGCGAGTGTCCCCGCAGGTCGATGACCTCGAATGAAATCGAACCCATCTCAATCACGTCACCCTCCTCAACGAACCGTGACGCCTCGGAATTTTCCGAATCCAGCCCGAAAGCGCCGGCCCCGTCTGCGGCGGCGGCCAACCCGTCGGCCTCGAGGCGATGCGTCAGAATGGGCGCGCCGGTGGCCTTCTGAAGCGCCCCGTTGCCTCCCACATGGTCCCAATGGGTATGGGTGTTTATGATATATTTGGCCTTCAGACCGTTTTCCTCCAGCACCTTCGAAATCTTATCCGCATCTCCCCCGGGGTCAAAAACCGCGGCTTCTCCGGTTTCTTCGTCGCCGACGATGTAACAATTGACCATGAGCGGTCCGGCTTCCATCATTTTCAATATCATGGCTGTCCCTTTCTATTAACCCGGCGATTGCATATGAAGCCCCACTTGCAGAAAAAGCTATAACATAACCGTTTGATGAATATTTCACGTTAAATTAATCGCCGGCTTAAAGTGTGTGTTAGAGAAAGATGTGACCCGATGGGGGACATGTCAAGGGCGAAAGGCTGGATGACGGGGGAACGGGGGAACGGGGGAACAGAGAATATCGAATATCGAATGTCGAACAAGGAATGTCGAAGGGACAAAGAAGTCTAGCAGCTTGTCGGACTTGCCGTGCGCCCTTGGCGCGAAGAAGTCCGAAGCGATGGTTTAGTATTGTTCAAAAGTGTTGGCATGGTCAAAATGAAGACCAGGCCGGGGTC
>JAFDKD010000789.1 GCA_019307165.1 Deltaproteobacteria bacterium
CAATCCGATTCACCGTTGCTTTGGGATAATGCCCGAAGTTGACCAAGAGACCCAACCGCATGCCTGTCGCCTTGAGATAATTGAATACCTGCGCCTGATGTTCTCCCAAAACCTCCTTCACCGCCTTCAATTCCACGATGATTTTTCCAAAGCAAACGAAATCCGGCTTGTATCGTTGCCCTAAAATTATTCCTTTATACGATATATACATGTCTTTTTGTGGTTCAAATGGAATTCCACGTGAAGTCAATTCTTTTACCATGCATTCCTGGTAGACCGCTTCCAGAAAACCACACCCCATTTCCCGGTAAACCTCGAAAACCGCCCCCTGAATTGCATATGCTTCTTCTTTATATATTATTTCTACCATTTTCGTGTATTTCGTGTGTTTCGTGGTTAAATATAATTTGGTATTGTTTTTCGTGGTTCAGGGAATGGATACGGGGTGGGAAATCGGGGTTATCCGACGTCTTGCTTGTATTTCAGGTCGGCATCGGCCGTGCTCATGAATCCCCGCTTGTGAAAGGTGATCTGCGGATTTTTCGCGCAAAAAAAATCCACCAGAAAATCAAAGGCCTTCCGGTGGTTCATGCGGGTGCCGCAGGTTTCGAAAGTGATGGCCGCAAAATTGTATTCCGGCCACGTGTGCAGGGCAAGGTGGGATTCGGCAATGGTCACGGTGCCGCTGACGCCCCAGGGTTCGAATGTATAAAAAGACTCACCAACCACTTCGGCGCCCATGAGTTCGGCGGCCTGAATCATGCCGCCCCGAATCAATTCGGCATCGAGAAGCCTGCCGTGGTCGCAGTCATATAGGTCGATGAGCACCAGATCCAGAAGCGAATGCAAATGTCACGTCCTGCCTTTATGTAGAATTAGGGGTCTTAAACCTCCAAATGTCCTCTCTATTCCGGGAATCGGGCAACCCTGAATTTGGAAAATAGCACCGGGTCACGGTATTAGAGGACAAAAAACATAAAATAATTTATGCGAAAGGTCAAGAATTACGAACATCGACTTAACATCACCTTAGTTAAGATCCGTTTCCATAGGACCAGGTTTTACAGATCGAGCAAACCCCGGATTGCCTTCCTGTAAGGTGACTTGATAATCCCCTTCTCCGTTATGATTGCCGAGACGTATTTTGCCGGTGTGACGTCAAAGGCGGGATTCAGGACGCTCACTCCGGAAGGCCCCATTTCCCTGCCGCCGAATCGACTGATCTCTTCAGGCCCTCTCTGTTCCACCGGTATGAGGTCCCCGTTCTTGATAGTGCCGTCGATGGTGGAAATGGGCGCCGCCACATAGAAGGGAATCTTATTTTCCCGGGCCAGGACCGCCACCTGATACGTGCCGATCTTGTTTGCCACGTCCCCGTTGGCCGCAATGCGGTCCGCGCCCGTGATAACCAGGTCGATTTTCTTCTGACGCATGAGCGAGCCCGCGGCATTGTCCGCGATAACCGTTACGGGAATGCTATCCTCCATCAATTCAAAAGCAGTGAGCCGCAGCCCCTGAAGCCAGGGTCTTGTCTCGTCGGCAATCACCGCTATGTTCCTGCCGGCCTCGTGCGCGGCCCGGATCACGCCCAGTGCCGTACCGTAGCCCCCCGTGGCCAGGGAGCCGGCATTGCAATGGGTGAGGATGGTCGCACCGTCAGGCACAAGCCTTGCCCCGCTTTTCCCCAGGCGCCGGTTGATTTCGATGTCTTCGATCAGTATTTTTTCGGATTCTTCAAAAAGCGCGGCCTTTATGTCCTCCACCGGGCTGTCGGCCATGGACGCCACCAGGCCCGACATGCGATCTATGGCCCAGCGCAGATTGACGGCGGTGGGTCTGGCCAGAAACATTTCATTCGCGATTTTCCCGAATTTCCCGGAAAACACGGCATAGGTCCCGGCGGAAATGGACCGCGCGCCCAGGGCCAGTCCCATGGCGGCCGCCACGCCGATGGCCGGGGCGCCCCGAATCACCATGTCTCCGATGCCCCGGATGACGTCCCTGTATCCGCGGCAGGTGTACCACTCGATCCTGGCAGGGAGTTTCCGCTGGTCGATCATCCGGACATTGGGACCATGCCATTCGATTGTTGGGATCATATCGCTCCTCGCTGGGAAGCCCAATCGCCGCCCTTGCCGCCTGAAATCTGGAAAACAATTTCAAGCCGCAACAAACCGTGGCGCCCGATAAAAAAACCGGATGCGGATCCCGACCGGATTAAACAAAAAATCCTCTACATCATGTATCCGGAATCCAGCATCCGGTATCTATTCGCGCCCGGTACCGGGTAGTAAAATTGCAAGTCCTAAGATCTTGGATGGAAACTAGTTGATGCGCTCCACCCACCCGCGCGTATCTGCTTTTTCCCCATATTGGATGCCGACGATCTCGTCATAGAGCCGTTGGGACAGTTCTCCCATCTCCCCGCCGGCAACCACAAAGTCCTCGTCTTTATACGTGATTTGACCCACGGGAGAGAT
>JAFDKD010000790.1 GCA_019307165.1 Deltaproteobacteria bacterium
TACAGCCATTCCGGGCAGTTGTCGCCCAGCACGGAAACCTTGTCTCCTTTCCGGAGACCCATAGCCGTCAACCCCAGGCCGAAGTGCCTCACATGGTCGCCATATTCGTTCCAGGTGATCCGCCGCCATATGCCGAGATCCTTTTCCCTCAGCGCCACACGTTCGCCGTATCGGTCGACATTCCGAAGAAACAGCTTGGGCAGGGTATCGTATGCAGTGTCTGCTCGGGATGTCATACGGCGTCTTCTCCGAGATAGGCCTGAATCACCTTGGGATTATTCTGCACCTCTTCGGGCGTTCCCTCCGCGATCTTTAGGCCGAAGTCGAGCACCATGATTTTCTCGGCCAGGTCCATGACGACGCCCATATCATGCTCCACCATCAGAATGGTGGTCCCCATCTCCTCCTTGATATCCAGAACGAAACGGGCCATGTCTTCCGTCTCTTCCACGTTCATGCCGGAGGTGGGTTCGTCGAGCAGAAGCACTTTGGGGTCCATGGCGATGGCCCGGCCCAGTTCCACACGCTTCTGAATGCCGTAGGGAAGATTGATCACCTTCTTTTTTCGGACCTGTTCGATTTCAAGAAAGTCGATGATTTCCTCCACCCTCTTGCGGTGAGACACTTCCTCACGCACCGCCTTTCCATAAAAAAGCGCTCCGGACAGGATGCCGGACCCATTGTGAAGGTGGCGGCCGAGCATCAGGTTGTCGATCACGGTCAGCTCCGCGAACAGTTCGATGTTCTGGAATGTCCTGGCAATGCCCTTTTCAGCCACTTTGTGCGGCTTCAATGCCTTGAGGCTCTCCCCATCCAGCAGGATGTCCCCGATGTCCGGCTTGTAAACACTGCAGATGCAATTGAAAATTGTGGTTTTTCCAGCCCCGTTGGGTCCGATGATGGCGGCCAGTCCACCGGCGGGGATTTGAAAGCTCACCTCGGTCAGGGCCTGGATACCGCCGAAGCTGATGGAGATATCCGCTATGTCAAGTTGGACGTTTGTATTCATGTTAGCTCATAGCTGATAGCTGATAATTGATAGTTGAGAACTCATTACACATAGCTGGATGGCAAAGGTTGAAAGTCTGAACGTATCCCGCAACCCGCAACGCGCAACTCGCAACCCGCCGTTTACGACAGCCAGCGCTTTCTGCGCTTGTAATGTTTCACCTCAGCGAAGCTTTTTCGGCCCGTTTCGTCGGTGAGTCCCAGATAGAATTCCTTCACGTCCTCGTTTTCTGCGAGTTTGCGGCTTTCGCCGTCCAGTACGATTTTGCCGTTTTCCATGATATACCCGTAACCGGCCAGTTCCAGGGCCAGTCGGGCGTTTTGCTCCACCAGGAGCAGGGACGTTTTTTCCTCGGTATTGATATGTTTCAATATTTTAAAAATATCCTTGACCAGGATCGGCGCCAGGCCCAGGGACGGTTCGTCCAGCATGATGAGCTTGGGGACGGATACCAGGGCCCGTGCAATGGCGAGCATCTGCTGTTCTCCGCCGCTCAGGAACAGCGCCCTCTGGGAAGATCTGCTTTCCAGAATGGGGAAGTAAGCCACCACTTTCGCATAGCTCTCTTTGATTTGAGCCCTGTCAGTAGAGGTATGGGCCCCGATCATGATGTTTTCCGAAACACTGAGGTCGGAGAAAATGCGGCGGCCTTCCGGAACCTGGCATATGCCCATGCGAACGATTTTTTCCGGTGCGTGCCGGTCCATGCGCTCGCCGTTGAACTCAATGCTCCCGTCCGTGATTTCGCCGTTTTCATAATCGAGGAGACCGGAAGCGGCCTTGAGCATGGTGGTCTTGCCGGCGCCGTTTGCGCCCAGAAGCGCCACAACGGCCGCGTCAGGCACTTCCAGGGAGATCCCCTTCAGGACCAGGATGACGTCATTGTAGACAACCTCGATGTTATTGACTTTCAGCACGGCAGGAAACCTTTGTTCAAGAAGAGTTCCAGCGCCACCTGGATGATCTTTTTTTCAGTCCCTTCGCTTCGTTTCATGGGCAGTAGGATCTTGAGGGAGGACAATAAAAAGACCGAACGGTTAGTTTTTTTAGGCCGAACTGAAGCTTTGTGTCAAGGTATTTATTCCATCTGCAAAACCTGGCCTGCCCGTCGTAGCTGCCCTTTAGCGAAGTCGGGTCCTCTCCCGCAGGGCGGGATCTTCGATGCGCCAGTCAAAGATCCCGTGCAGCGGGGGTCAGCGTTTTCTGGCTATGCCATACCGGAAATGCGGACCATGAAGTGAGCTAGAGTTATGAGTGAGCTAGAGTGAGCTAAAGTGGTGGTGGAGCTTCGCTCATCCATCATATTGATTGTCAAAAAATTCTTAACTCTAGTCACTTTAGATCACTTTAGTCACTTACAGGACAGTAAAGAAATTGAGAATTGAGAATTGAAGATTGAAAATTGCTTGTGGCGCTGCGTAGCAGCGCATCCATAAATCTTCAATAACTCAATGTTCAATATTCAAT
>JAFDKD010000129.1 GCA_019307165.1 Deltaproteobacteria bacterium
GCTTCGCAGCTACGCCGTGGCAAGCAGTGTTCAGGTGTCAGTAGGAATAATAGACTTCGACGCCGCTGTGTGTTGCTGAAATTGCCCCCACTTGATTTTCCAGCATTTGCTTAAAACAAATCCTTTCCTGACACCTGACACCCGACACCTAATGGGTGCATCACTTACAGGACTTGGTAATTGCAAGGCCCCCTATGGGGGCGGCCTAAAAGCCGGGTCCTATGGACCCGGATCTTTACTCTTTTGGTTTCCCCATAACCTCGGCGAACATCTCCATGTCCCAGGTCTTGCACTCGGCAATATTCTGGCGGAACTTGATGAAGTCGATCACATCCCGGCCCGTGATCTTTTTGCTGTTGAAAGCGCCGAACCCGAGGAAGGCTTCTCCGCCCATGTTGGCGGCCAGCCAGTGGCGGTTGGCGTTCTTCATAATATCCCAGAAAAACTTTTTCTTCTGCCGGATGCTGTCTACGGACTTGATCAGGCAGCCGGGAAACAGGTTGGCAAAGGTCCATACGATCTTGTCCACCTCTTTATCCAGGAGTTCGAAGTCTGCATTGGGTTGATGCTCCTTGACAAAGGCGCGGGCATCCTTGAGCGCATCCCCGGTCTTGAACTCGCCGTAAACGATCTCGCCGTCATCCACATACCTGTCGGTGATGACCATGGGGTTCCTGACCCATTCGCCGTCCACTTTCAGGACCGGCGCCACCTTGCTGACAAGGGTCTTGGCCTTCATCTTATAGGCGGACCACATTTCGCAGGACACACAGTTCCACATGGCATCCTCGATGCCGAGATACCAGGGGAGGAAGTCGGATGATCCCCCGTCCGGCGCAGATCCGTGCCGTGGACCCGCCTGCCCGAATATCGCCAGATCGGAAGCCAGTGTCAGGTCGCAGGCCATGCCGATCTCCTGTCCGCCGGCCACGCGCATGCCGTTGACCCGGCAGATGGTCGGCTTTTTGCACATCAGGATGGCATCCACCATGCCGTTGAACAGTTCCATGTACTGCCCGTACTCGTCGGACCTGAGACTGTAAAATTCGCTATACTCCTTGGTGTTGCCGCCGGTGCAGAATGCGTAGGGACCGGTGCCGGTAAACACCACCGCGACGACGCTACGGTCCAGCGATGCGTTCTGAAACGCGGCGATCACGCCCTTGGTCATTTCCGTGGTATAGGAATTGTACTGCCTGGGATTGTTCAGACGGACCCAGGCCACATTAAGGCCTTCCACCACATTCCCGTCAGGGCCCTTGAGGGGGCGCTTTTCAAAGACCGCGCAGGGGGCGTCGTCATCCGATCCCCAGTGAACGTCGGTATGAAGCTGGTGGTCCTTGATCTCATTGTCTCTCGGTAACCATTCTAAGGCCATGGTGTTCCTCCCATCCTTTGTAGTTTTTAATCGTTAGGTTTCTATATTTTAATTTTTGACAAGTTTTTCTAGATCCAAAATTCTAAATTTCAAATTCTCAATTCCCTCTGCCCTGCGCCCTGATCCCTGCGCCATTATATCATTCCATACCCACCATCCACACAGATAAGCTGTCCGGTGATATAGTCGCTTTCGTCTGAACCCAGGAACACGAACATGGGGGTGACGTCCTCCGGTTGACCGAAACGTTTCAGGAGGATGCGGTTCATGTATACTTCGCTGTATTTTTCATCCGAGGTGATCTTTTCGGACATGCCCATGGCGAGGATGCCGATGGAAATGACATTGGCGCATACCTTGAATCGCGCCAGTTCTCTGGCAATGGACTTGGTCAGGCTGATGACCCCGCCCTTGGCGGCGCTGTAATTCACTTGTCCCACGGTCCCTACCACACCGGCCACGGATGTCACATTGATGATTTTGCCGCTGTTTTGTTCTTTCATCATCCTGCCTGCGGCCTGGGAGCAGAGAAAGGCGCCTTTGAGATGGATATCGACCACCTCGTCCCACTGGGTCTCTTCCATTTTGAGGAGCATGGAAGGCCGCGTGAAGCCCGCGTTGTTCACCAGGATATCCACTCTTCCGAATGTTTCCCGGGCCTGGTCGAACATGGCGCCTACCTGGGACTTGTCGGCCACGTCCGCCTTGACGGCAATAGCCTTCCGCCCCATGGCCTCTATTTCCGCTACGACTTCCTCGGCCGCCTTGGGGCTGGAACTGTAGTTTACGACCACATCGGCGCCTTCGCGGGCGTATGCCAGCGCCACCGCAGCGCCGACTCCGCGGCTGCTCCCCGTCACCAGTGAAACTTTGTCTGTTAATCTCATAGGTTAGCCCTTTCCATCCCTATGGGATGCCGTTGATGTTCCCTGATCCACCATCAAGGCGCCATCTGCTTTGTTCCCTTCGATCGCTCCTCCCTGCGACGTAAAATTCATACGTCTCAGTCGTCGCTCCTCGGCGCCTCACATCTGGCACCTTGCTGGTGATCAGGAATGTCGCAAATATACCCGGCAAAAAAGCCGAAGGGCGAATTTCACGGTGAATTTGGGATGTGAGTGTTTAATTGCCCGTTTGATATGGTTACATTATAGTTACAATATAGTTACATCCAGAATTTAGAGAAAACGAAAAATCATGTCAAGAAAAAATGGCGGTTTTCAGGTTGAATTAACTCGGTCAATTGAAGATACTTAAAGGGATAGGCCGAGGTTAAGAGAAAAAAAGGTTGAGGCTAAGGTTAAGGCTGAGGCTGAGAGAAAAGATGGGTCGGGGTTAGGGCTGAGGTTGAGAATAAGTATAGGTCCAGGTTAAGGCTGAGGTTGAGAAGTCAATTGGAAAACTTGCCGGCATGGCGCAAGCCTTCTCCAGCCTTAACCTCGACCTCGACCTGGCAAAGGCCAAAAAAGGCATATGGGAAAAAGAATGAGAAAACACCTTGTTTGGTTCCTTGTAATGGCGTTGGGCCTGGCCGGTTGCGCCGCAAAGCGGGACCGTGTCCCCGATACGTCGCCCTCCCGGAAAAAGCTCATTGTCCTTCCCGCTAAGACGCAGGACCCCAAACTCAAGCCCTATGTGGTCAACGGCGAGCGCTACTACCCCATTCCCGACGCCGAAGGGTTCGTCCAGTTCGGGAAGGCCTCCTGGTATGGAAAAAAATTTCATGGGCGGCCGACGGCCAATGGAGAGACCTTCGACATGTACAAAAAGACGGCCGCCCACAAGACCCTGCCGCTGGGTACTTGGGTCAGGGTGGTGAACCTGGCCACGAAAAAGGAAATTGTTCTGAGGATCAATGACCGGGGTCCTTTTGTTAAGGGGCGGGTTATCGATCTGTCCTACGCCGCGGCCAAGGAATTCGGGCTGGTGGGTCCGGGCGTTGCGAAAGTGAAGGTGGTGGCCCTGGGAAAGGAAGTCGGGACCATGCAATCGCCCTTGGGCGTCCGTCCGGTTATCGAGGTCCAGGACCTCAAGCATGGGGAATTTACGGTTCAGGTAGGGGCGTTTAAAGACAGGCGCAATGCCCTCAGGCTGGCCGACCGCCTGGAAGTCATATTCGATTATGTGGAGATTTCGGTCAACGAAGATCCGGATAAAGGCATGCTTTACCGGGTGCGGGTCTCAAAGTCCGGTACGCTGGAAGTGGCTGGAAAAGTAGAGGAAAAACTGGAGCAAATGGGTTTTGATCAAGCGTTTATAGTGAGCCTTTAAATTATTTATTTATTTTGTCGCGAAGAACGCCGGATGCCTTGAATACGACCACCCGCCTGGCCCTGAGTTGAAGGTCCGCGGTTGTTTGCGGGTTTCTCCCTCTCCTTTCGGCTTTGTCCTTTACGATGAATTTGCCAAAGCCGCTGATGAGGAGGTCGTCGTTGTTTTCCAGGACCTGTTTGAAGATTTCGAAAAGATTTTCGACGACAGAGCGAGATTGGTTCTTACTCAGCCCGACCTGGTGGTAGATGCTGTTGATGATCTTTTCTTTGGTCAATGCCACCGTTTTCCCCTCCCCCTTCAGACATCCCGAGACAAAATACCTTCTATTTCCCATTCGTTAGCTGGGAATATGGCCCAAGCCGGTGGTGCTGTCAAGTTTTTTTTAGGTGGCCGAATTTTTCTTTCAGTTTGTCGTTGACCACCTTCGGAACCAGGCCGGCCACATCTCCCCCAAAGCTTGCAGCCTCTTTGATGATGGTGGAACTGGTGTAAAACCATTTGTAATCCGTCATGAGAAATATGGACTGGACATCGTGATTGAGTTTTCGGTTCATCAGGGCCATTTGGAACTCGTATTCGAAATCGGAAAGGGCCCTCAGTCCCCTCAGCACGACTTTGGATTTTTTTTTCACCGCATAATCGACGAGCAAACCGTCGAATGTATCGACTTCGATATTGGGCACGGACTTGAGCGACTCATTAATCATCTCAATTCTTTCATCCACCGTAAATAGCGGATTTTTTTTCGGATTGTTTAGAATCGCAATGATGACGTTGTCGAAGATGTGCCGAGCTCTGCTCACAATACTCAGGTGCCCGTTGGTAATGGGGTCGAAAAAGCCCGGATAGATTGCCGTGTTCTGACTCATGCTTTATCTCCATCTGCAAAACCTGGTTCTCTGGACCAGGTCAGAGTTTTCCGGCTGTGCCATACTGATAATGCGGACCATGGCTTCGCCAGGTTGAGGTTTAGGTTGAGGTCGAGAGAAAGAGGAAGGAAACATTCATTTTGTTCTCAACCTTAGCCTTAACCTCAGCCTGTTTGTTCGGCCACCTATGAGGGTGGCTTCAAAGCCGGGCCCCCTGGACACGGATCTTTACTCCTTTCGTACGTAAATGCTGATACGGGTGTCTCCGTACAATCGGGTACTGATCATATGAAGGCTCCCGGCAATTTCAGGCGGTATATCGTTCTTTGCGCTTTCAGTGACAACGCGGCTATGAATTGAAATCAAACTCCGCTTGGAGAGTTGTTCAAGTAAACCGGGAAGAAAATTCTCCATATAAGGGGGATCCAGAAAGGCCAGATCAAGGGCCTCAAATGAGGCCGGCCACCGGTCCGGAATCCCTCTTCTCAAATCCCACTTGAGAATATTTTCCGTATATTCAAATCCGCACAAGGCGAGATTTTTCTGTATCAGACGAACCGAACTCTCAGCGTTATCCACGAACAGAACGCCCTGCGCGCCCCTGCTCAAGGCCTCGAGGCCGAGTACCCCGGTGCCCGCGAAAAAATCCGCCGCCACGATACCGGTGAGGTCGTTTCCGATAATGTTGAAAACGGCCTCCCTCACTTTTTCCGATGTGGGCCTGACTTTCATGCCTTTCGGGGAGACCAGACGCCGGCCCTTCACGCTGCCCCCTGTAATGCGCATGGCCTTAGGGCGCGCCCCCCGGGTCCTCCGCCACCGTGATGTCATCCTTCGCCGGCGCGACCGAAGGGAGCTTTTCAGAGAGTTTAGCGGCGCGTCTTTTCCGATAACGATACGTGGAGACGACGGGCCCCGACACGACGTACGCCAGCAAAATCCCGAACAGCATGATCTTGGGCTTGTAGGCGATAACGATAAAGACAAGTATGATGCCTACAAGCACATTGAACGGCTTGCGGTTTTTGAGTTCCAGGTCCTTAAAACTGAAATAGTCAATGGTGCTTACCATGAGAAACGATAGCACGTAAATCATGACGATGAAAAGGATATGTCGGGAATCGGGTGCGCCCCCGATGGCGGTCGTAAACAGGATTAAAGCGGCGATGAAGCCGGCCGCGGCCGGGATAGGGAGACCTTTGAAATATCGCGCTTCAACCGTCGTCTTCTGAACGTTGAATCGGGCAAGACGGAGCGCCCCGCAGATCACATACATGAAAGACGCCAGCCATCCGAGCCGCCCAAAAGGTTCAAGGGCCCACTGAAAAGCGAGAATACCGGGGGCAACGCCGAAAGCCACCAGGTCGGAGAGAGAATCGTATTCGGTCCCGAAGTGGCTGGTGGTGTTGGTAAAGCGGGCGACTTTTCCATCCAGGCCATCCAGGAGGCACGCTATGAGAATGGCAATGGCGGCTGACTCGTATCTTCCCTGAATGGCCGCTACAATGGCGTAAAACCCGCAGAAAAGGCTGGCGGACGTGAACAGGTTGGGAAGGACGTAGATTCCTTTTTTAGGTTTCTTTTTGTTTTTTCTCCGCCGGTTGGATTTCATGATAGATACCCGATAATGGTTTCCCCCGCTTTTACCCGTTGATGAAGTTCGATGACCATCCGGCTTCCCAGGGGGAGGTAAAGGTCCACTCTGGAGCCGAATCGGATGAGACCGAACCGCTGACCGGCAGACGCCTGCTCCCGCTCCTCCACCCAGCAGGCGATGCGCCTGGCGATCAGACCCGCGATCTGGATGAATGCAATTCTGCGGGAGTCCTTTGTCTCCATAAGTATCCGGTTGCTTTCATTCTGTTCCGAGGCCTTTTCCAGATTCGCCGCGAAGAATTTGCCCGGACGATGGGTTATCTGCCGGATGGTCCCGCTGACGGGGATACGGTTTATATGCACATTGAATACGGACATGAAAATACTGGTTTTAACGGCGGGTTCGCCTAAGGGATTTCGGTCGTTGTCGATTTCTTTGACCGATATGACGGTCCCGTCCGCCGGCGCCAATACGGCGTCTGCCCGGGCATCGCTGACGCGCCTGGGGTCCCTGAAAAAATAAACGGAGAAGAGTGTCAGGAGGGCCGCCGGAAAGGCCAGGTAAGGCAATTTGAAATAGTACAGGAGAAAGGTGATGGCTATGCCCGGCAAAATAAACGGCATTCCCTCCTTGGCTATCGGCCATTTGTTGTGGATACGTGATGATTTCAAATTAAATAATGTCCAATTTTGCAAAAAAATAATTAAACCAACGATAGGGTATATCCCCTTGCCCTCGATATTTGGGGAATATATGGCGCTAAGTCCACTATTATATGTTTAGCCCGGGATTTGTCAATCTTCAGGGTCTGTTCGGTTTGAAAAAACCGGCTTGAAGCGAAATACTTCTTTTCTCAACCTCGACCTTAACCTCGACCTTTTTTTCCCTCAGCCTCAACCTGCTTGTCGAGCGGATAGGGGTTCGGGCGAATGTCGGGCGGTCGGAGGTAAATGGGATCCAGAGAATCGGGGTCGTCGAATTCCCGGGACTTGAGCCGTCCCAGCCCCAGGAGGGCCACGGATGATGCTCTCACGCACCACGCGGGGGAAGGGGCCAGAACGGCCCTGGTCCCCAGAATATTTGTCAGCAGGGGACCCTGTCTGGAAAAATCGTTCCCCACGAACAGGGTCGTTT
>JAFDKD010000791.1 GCA_019307165.1 Deltaproteobacteria bacterium
CCCGCTCGGACGGTAGGCTCTCGCCAAGAACGTCTTTGAAGGTCTCCCGGTCCAGGGGCAACTCGCGGACCGCGGCCAGGGCCCCGATCAGGATAATGTTGCCGTAAATGGGACCGCCCAGCTTCATGGCCTGATCGGTGGCATCCAGAAACCAGCACCTCTCGCTCAATTCCTCCATCCACTCACGGATATCCTCTAAAGGCGGATACTTGGATTCACCGCTGATGACGCTGATAGAATGAATAGGACGGGTGTTACAAATCACCTTAACGTCCGGATTTCCGAATTCGCTCAGGATGCGGAAAGTCTCCGTCGCCTCCAACCCGAGGACCGCGTGCGCCGAGTAACCCGGCACCAGAGGGGAATAGGTCGCCCGCGACGATATCCGAATATGGCTCGAAACCGAGCCGCCCCGCTGGTTCCCCCCAAAGGATTCTCCGATGGTCACCATCAGCCCCTTCCGGACGAATACCTGCCCCAGCAGGCGCGAAGCCAGCACATTGCCCTGACCGCCCACGCCGGCGATGATCAGGTTATATGGATCGGCGGCCAATTTGACATCGCCCATTACGCCACCTCCTTCTTTTCTATGGCCCCCTGGGGGCAGATCGATGCGCAGAAACCGCAGCCCACGCATAGCGCCTCATCGACCCGGGCCTTTCCGCGGGCCTCGTCCCAGACCATCCCGGGACATTTGAGTATCCGGGTGCACAATCGATTGCACCCGCAGTCCTGACCCAGGCACAACTCGTCATTTACCTTGACATCGTAGGCTTTGCGTCCTTTCTTTTCCGGACTGAGCGCACAACTCTGCTTGAGGATCAGGACCTTGACTCCGTTTTCGTCTTCGACCAGGTCCAGGAGTATGCGCTGGGTCTCCTCGGGATCGAACGGATCGCAGGTCTCGACGCGCGCGCCCATGGCCCTGCTGACCGCGGCAATGTCGATGGCAGGGACCTCCTTTCCGAAGGCATCCACCGGGAGCCCGGGATGTGGCTGAAAACCTGTCATGGCCGTGCCGCTGTTGTCCAAAACCACAACGGTAATATTGGCCTGATTGTGGATCGCATTGACCAGGGCAGGGAGGACCGTATGGAAAAACGTGGAATCCCCGGACACGGACAGCACGGTCTGGTCCATACCGAAGTCGGACAATTTGCCGAACCCACTGGCCAGGCCGGTCCCGGATCCCATGGCATGAATCGTACGCGTCGCCCCGTATCCCGACCCGAAAAGGTCCATTCCGTAACAGCCGATATCGCCACAGACAAACCCGTTGCGGTTGTCCAGCTCCAGGACCTTCTGAAGCGACCAGAGGGACGCGCGATGGGGGCAACCCGGGCAGAACGTCAGCGAGCGGGTCGGCGCCGCGCCGCCCTGGATGATCTCCGTTGCACGTTCCACGTAGGCCGCCGGAGCCGCCGGCCGGTGCTCTACATCCAGTACCCGGGCCACTGCACCGGCAACCAGTTCCACGTTGAGTTCACCCACCTTGGGCAGCAGGCCGTCGGCCTTGCCGTAAAAGGTCTTGATACCGGTGCGCCCCGCCAAATCCATGGCCAGGGCTTTGAGACTGTTTTCCATCACCGGCAGGGTCTCCTCAACAACCAGCACCCGGTCGGTCCGTCGCAGGTTTTCTTCCACAAGCTGCGGCGGGAGCGGCCAGGTGGTCCCGAGTTTGAGAATCCCCACCCGGTCGGTCAGGCCCAGCCGTTGCACCGCCTCCCTGCTGTAAAGATAGCAGACCGAACTGGTCACGATCAGCAGATCCGGTGAATCCGGACCTTCATACCGGTTGAAGGGCGAGGATTCAAACCACTGGATTGCCTCTTCCAATTTTTTTTGTTGACTCTCATGTTTAAAGGCCACCGGCATGGGCATGACCACGCCTTCATCCGGGTCCAACGGGAATCCCTTTGACTTGAACTCGGCTTTGGCGGTGCGTTCCGGAATTTCTCCCAGCAGGACGGTTCCGCTGGCATGCGACAGGCGGGTAACGCTGCGAACCATGACAATATTATGAATGGCTTCCGAAAGCTCGACAGCGTACTTGATCATGTCCTTCGCTTCCTGCGCGTCGCAGGGCTCGATCAACGGGACCTCGACCAGTTGGGCGAAAAGGCGGGACTCCTCCTCATTGATACTGGCGATGGCCCCGGGATCATCGCATGGGATCATGATCATCCCGCCCCGTGTTCCCGACAGGGCCAGATGCACAAGAAAGTCGGCGGCCACGTTGACCCCGCACTGCTTCATGGCCGTCAGGGAACGCAATCCCGCATACGAACCGGCGGCGGCCACCTCCATAGCCACCTTTTCGTTGGCCGACCACTCCACGTATAGCTTGTGGGTCTTTCCGGCCTTGCTCAGGTTTTCCATGATTTCCGTGGCAGGGGTTCCCGGGTAGGCGGCGGCCACGCTGATTCCCGCCTCCAGTGCCCCCCGGGCAATAGCCTCGTTACCCACGAGCAGCATT